>NZ_LSKG01000070.1:0-4100 GCF_001557005.1 Sphingomonas sp. CCH15-F11
TCGTCGGGGCGGGCGGGCGTGCCGGTCAGATAGACGTCGCGCGCGAAGTCGATCCCGGCATTGGCCAGGAAATAATCGCCCGCGCCGAAATCGCGACGCGACGCATAATCCGCATGGTCGGCGGTCACGTCGGTCATCGGATAGACCAGATATTGTGCGCGCAGCCCGCCGACCCCCGCCTGCGCGATTTCGCGGGCGACCACGGCGGCCAGGTTGCCGCCCGCGCTGTCGCCCATCACCGCGACGCGGGCCGGGTCGCAGCCGATCGTCGCGGCCGATCCCATCAGGAATCCGGTCGCGGCCATCGCATCGCTCAGCCCGGCGGGAAAGGGATGTTCGGGAGCGAGCCGATAGTCGAGGCTGAGCACCGCGACCCCGCTCAGCGCGGCGAGCGACGCGGTGAGCCCATCATAGGCGTCGATGCCGCCGAGCGACCAGCCGCCGCCATGCAGGAACAGCACCACGCCGGGGTCGGCCCCGTCCGGCGCGGCGGGGCGATAGAGCCGCGCAGGGCGGTCTCCGGCCCCGCCGGGCACGGTCAGGTCGACGACGCGTTCGGGGCGCAGATCGCGATCGGCACCGCGAAAGGCCGCGAACACCGCGTCGGCAAAAGCGCGCGATCCGGCCATGCCCTGTTCGACCACGCGCGGCAGCCATTCCTGCTTCATGGCGTCATAAGCGCGCAGCAGCGCCCGGCTCTGCGGGTCGAGCGTGTCCATGTCGGCCGCCACCGCCTCGCGTCGCACGCTCAATACCGGACGATCAGGCGCAGGTCATAGGTGCGCGGGGCGCTGAAGAAGCCGACCTGGACGCCGGGGAACTCCTGGAGGTTGAACCCCTGCACCCGCACATTGCGGTCGGTCAGATTTTCCACCCCGGCGCGCAGTTGCCAGCGGTCCTGCGGGCCGTTCAGCGCGACAAAGGCGTTGATCCGCTCATAGCCCTCCTGCCGCAGCAGCGGCGAATCGGTGATCTCGGTCGCCACGGTCGAGCGATAGGACCCGTCGACATGGAAGGTCGCGGACAGGTAGCTGCTGAGCGGTGCGGTATAGGTCGCGCCAAGGCTGGCGTTGAAATCGGGCGCGTTGACCACGCGGCGGTCGCTGACGTCAGTGACCACCCCGCCGACCAGGATGTCGAAGCGGTCGTAATTGGCATCGAGGAGGCCGAGCGAGCCGGTGATCGCCAGGCCGTCGGTGGGCTGGGCGAGCAGTTCCAGCTCGGCACCCCACGCGCTCGCCGACGCGGCGTTGGTGAACAGGCTGACGAACACGCCGGTGACGGGATCGGAGCCGAACGACGTCACCTGAACATCGGTATAGTCATTGTAGAAGACCGAGCCGTTGAGCGTCAGCCGCCCGTCGAGCCAGCTCGTCTTCGCGCCGCCCTCATAGCTCCAGACGAATTCAGGGCGGAACGGCTGGAACGCGAAGTCGGTGGAGGCACGGCCGTCGAACCCGCCGCTCTTGAAGCCGCGCGAGGCCGATGCATAGAGCAGCACGTCGTCGCTCGCCTGATAGGAGATCGAACCGCGCGGCGTGAACGCGTCGAAGCTCGCCTCGCCGTTGATCGGCCGCCCGGCGACCCCCACCCCGGCAAGGAACGGTGGTGTGTTGCGGATCGTCGAGATGGCGGGGTTGAAGAAGTTCTCGAACAGCCGCCCCGAGCTGCGATCCTCGGTCGTGTAGCGCAGGCCCGCGGAAATGCTCAGCCGGTCGGTCAGCTGATAGGTGGCGTCGCCGAAGATCGCATAGCTGTTGGTTTCCTGCCGCGTCTCGGCGAGGCTCGACGAGGCGAAGCCGAACAGCGTGACCGGAAAGCCGAAGATCGTCGCCGCACCATTGTCGACGCCTGAAAAGGTCGTGTCGTCGTCATAGAAATAATAGAGGCCGCCGGTGAAGGTCAGGTTGTCGGGGTCCTCATAGGTCAGGCGCAATTCCTGGCTGAACTGGCGCTGGTCCTGGTTGAGCAGGATGTCGAGGATCGGCAGCCGCGAGCCGTCGGTGTCGAGGTTCAGGTCGAACCGGAACTCGCGATAGGAGGTGATCGATTCCACCGTCACCTTGTCATTGACGAACCAGCGCGAGGTGAGCGCCACGCCCCAGCCGGTCTGGTCGGACAGGCCGTTGGCGTTGGTATCGACCTGATAGTCGCCGGGGCTGGCGGGGAAGGTGACGAGCCCGCCGGGGATCGCGCCGGTGAGCGGCGTCTCGCGTACCGGGCTGCGCGACGTGTCGGGGCGGTCGACGCGGCCATCGGCGCTCAGCAGGAACTCGACGTCGCTCGACGGCTCGAACAACAGCGAGACGCGGCCCGACAGCGTGTCGACATCGCCGTCATCCTGGCCGGTGAAGCTGTTCTGGTTATAGCCGTCGCGCTTCGAATAGGCGAAGGCGACCTTGGCGCGCAGCGTGTCGCCGGCGATCGGTCCGCTCAGCCGCCCCTTCAGGATCAGGCTGTCGAAATTGCCGTAGCCGACTTCGCCATAAGCCGTGACGTCGCGGGTCGGGCGGGTCGACACGAACTTGATCGCGCCGCCGATCGTGTTGCGGCCATAAAGCGTGCCTTGCGGCCCGCGCAGCACCTCGATCCGCTCGACATCGAACACTTCCAGGAACGCGGCCTGTGAGCGCGAGATGAAGACGTCGTCGACATAAACGCCGACGCCGGGGTCGGCAAAGGCAAGCGAGTCATTCTGGCCGACGCCGCGGATATAGATGACCGCGTTGCCGGCATCGCCCTGGTCGAGATAGAGGTTGGGGGTGGCATATTGGATGCCCGACAGCGTGTCGGCCTGGAGGTTGCTCAGCGCGTCCTCGCCGAATGCGGAGATCGAGATCGGCACGTCCTGCAGCGATTCCGCGCGGCGGCGCGCGGTGACGACGATATCGCCGGGCAGCGGATCGTCGGCTTGCGCCTCGGTGTCGGCCGGGGGACCGGCATCCTGGGCCATCGCGCCAACGGGCGCGCCCATCAGGCCGATCGCCGACGCCAGAACAGCGGCGCGGATGCGCCCGATCCCGCTTGAAACCTTCATGTCTATCCTCCCCGCCGATCATTGGTCGGCTTGCTCGCGAGGATCAGGCTAGGCGGGAAGGGGTGCGAGGGTCGAGGACAAGCGCGGTCAAGTTGACAGGACAAATTCGCTCACGCCGCGCAATGCGCGATCAGGCTTCGTTGTTCTGTGGTTCGCCGCGCATCCGGCCGCGATATTGTGCGGGGGTGACCGCGTGCCAGGCCTTGAACGCGCGCGAAAAGCTGCGCGCGTCGCAAAAGCCGAGCGTGTCGGCGATGTCGGGGACCGCGCGGCCGTTGGCGAGCAGCACCGTCGCACGCCGCGCCAGCGCCTCCGCGCGCAGCGTCCGGAAATCGGCACCCTGCGCGGCAAGCCGGCGGCGCAGCGTCGCGACGCTCAGGCCAAGCCGACGGGCGATCGCCGCCTGGTCGGTGATGCCGCCGCCCAGCAGGCTGCGGACCTGGGCGACCGGATCCCCGTGCGCGGCATCCGCCTGGCGCGCGTCGATTGTGGCGAGGATGCGCGCATAGACGTCCTGGCTGGTGAAGGTGCCGAGATCGGGCGGGATGCCGAGCGCCGCGGCGCCGGGCGCATATTCGAGCAGATAGGCGTTGGCGTGGCGGCGGACCGGCACATGCCAGTAACCGAGCAGCCCGTCCGCCGCGCCGGTGCCCGGCCGACGCGTCGCGACCATGCGGAGCCACGGATCGAGCGGGCTGGACACCACCATCGACAACATGCTGTGCACAAAGATCAGCACCCCTTCCATCACGGTGGTTGCCGCGTCCGGATCGGCATCGAACGCAAAGGGAAAGCCGGCATCGTCGATACGATAGACCAGCCGGTCTGCCTGACGCTCGACCCGGTTGAAGCTGCCGCCGTGGAGGAGGTTATAGGCGCGCGCGATCCGCCGCATCACCTCCTCGAGGTCGCGGGCACCGGCCAGCGTCTCGCTGACGAAATCGGTCGTGCCGCGCGCCAGCGGCCGGCGCGACAGCTGGCACGTCTCGTCCTCGGTCTCGATCGACAGCTGGAGGAGCATCCGGAAATGCCGCGCGATCACCGGCTCGGCGTCGGCGGGCAC
>NZ_LSKG01000008.1:0-1014 GCF_001557005.1 Sphingomonas sp. CCH15-F11
TCACGCGCGTCGTGCTCGCCAGCGCGCACCTGAACCACGATCCCGGCGACAACCGACCGCGCAACCTCGCTGCGCTCTGCCAGCGGTGCCATATGCGCCACGACGCTGGCGAGCATCGCCGGCGCCGCCGGCGCAACGCCTTCCGGGTGCGCGCGATCGGCGACCTGTTCGCCTGATCGACGATCCCCTGCCTGCCTGCCTGCCTGCCTGCCTGCCTGCCGGGCCGTGGGCCAAGCCCCAAGGGTTGGGTGGGTGGAAGAAAGACGCGGCCGACAATGACGGCCTCCATTACACCTGCGCGACCACCGAGCTGCGCCCACCCGGTATGTGCCGGTAGAGCGTCGACGGCTGCACCCCGAGCTGCGCTGCCACCTCCTCGACGGCGATGGTCGGGTCTGCGAGCATCGCCTTGGCGCGCTTGATCTCCGCCGGTCCCATCGCCGGCTTGCGCCCGCCGCGTCGCCCCAACGCCTTCGCCTGGGCAAGTCCGGCGTGGGTGCGCTCTAGCGTCAGCTCGCGCTCGAACTCGGCGACGGCCGCGAAGACGTGGAAAACGAGCCGCCCGCCGGGGCTGGTGGTGTCGATGGCCTGGGTGAGCACGCGAAGGCCAATCTCGCGCTTGGCGAGATCTTCGGCCGTCTCCACGAGCTGCCGGACGGAGCGCGCCAGCCGGTCGAGCTTCCACACCACAAGGGAATCACCGGCGCGGATGTAATCTAGCGCGGCCCTCAATTCCGGTCGATCGCGCTGCGCGCCCGATGCCTTTTCGGTGAACACGCGTTCGCACCCGGCCGCATGGAGCGCGTCGATTTGTAGGGCAGGGGACTGATCCCTGGTGGAAACACGGGCGTAACCGACGAGCAAGGGCGTTCTCCGAGAACTCGACGCGAACTAGCCCGATTTCGAAGAAGGAAACAAGGTACGGTTTCGAGAGGCGAAATGGCCGCTGCGCGGCTGCTTGTAAACGCTCGCGCTAAGTGGCGGCATTCTGATCGCGCTATTTGTCGGCGAGCG
>NZ_LSKG01000071.1:0-8610 GCF_001557005.1 Sphingomonas sp. CCH15-F11
AGGGCTGGATGAAGTCGTCGCTGCCGAGCGCTTCGTTCTGCAGGATGATCCCGGCCTTCGCGAGCGGCTACGGAATCCGGATAGTCTTCCGGACCTCGCCGTCGAGCGCCTCGCCCACGATGTCCTGGATCTCGGCATAGCCGGGCGCGCCGATGAGCAGCGGCAGCTCGGCCGAAAGGTCGTGCCGCCGATCGACCAGGCGAAGCACGGCATCGGCCAAGTCGTCGCGGTGCGCCGATGCCGCACGCAGCATCCCGTGATAAAAGTGCGAGATCACGCGATGCTCGTAGATCTGGGATATCTGCTGCGCGAGTAACGCCGAGCGCCCGTCGCCGTCGTAAACTCCGGCGGCGGGGAGGAAGACGACGGGAATCTTACCGCGCCTCGCGTGCAGCAGTGCTTCGGCAACAACTTTCGACTGTGGATACGCCTAGGACGCACCGATTGGCGACTCCTCGCTGATGCGCTCTTCCGGAGTGGCGGCAGGCTTATGAACCAGCATTGTGCTGGCGAAGACGAATTGCTCGACGTCGAACGACCGGAGCCCGTCAATCAGCCGGCGGGTGTCGTGCACGGTGGCCTTGTCGTAGAGCGGATTGGGGTTGCCCGTGATGTCATAGCCGATTGCCGACGCGGGCGGCCGCGGGTCTGGAGGACCGACACGATCCAGGCCGACAACCGTGTAGCGTTCCCTCGGCTGGGCAACTAGCGCGGCGGCTGTAAAGCCGCTCGCACCTGTGATGAGGACGACTTCGAGGGCGTCCTTGTCGCTCCCTGACCCACTGCGCTCACCGTCGGTCATCAATCTGCCACCCTCATTCATTGTGCTGCGGAACGCATACAGTCCCCCTGTACTTATGATCGCGAGGCGGGCGCGTGCGGATCACCGCACAATTGTTTTACGCGCCCGCCCCGCAAATCCCTTAGGCAAAATGGGGCTTTATTGCGTCACCGCGAAGCCGGCTTTCTCGATGGCCTGCTTGAGCTGCTGTACATCGGCCGTCGAGTTTACCGAAACGGTCTTTCTCGCCAAATCGATGTTGACGACGGCATTGGCATCGACGCGCTGAAGCGCGTTGGTCACACCGCGCGCACAGCCTCCGCAGGTCATTCCCTGAACTTTGAAGTCGATCATCTTCGTTCTCCCATAAGGTGGATGAAACAAATATGGGGCTTGACACTGTGTCAGGGTCAAGAGGTGAATTTAGCTGTTGACCTTGACACAATGTGAGGGACCATAAGGCCGTCGACTCAGTAGTGGAGACGACCATGAACGCCCGGGCGCAGCTGCCAATGCAGGCACAGACGAGAAGCGACGAAAGGCTGTCGCTGGCCATCGATGGCATGACCTGCGCGACGTGCGTCGGGCGGGTGGAGCGCGCCATCGCCGGGGTGCAGGGCGTTGCCGGCGTCTCGGTCAATCTCGCGACGGAGCGCGCGAATGTCGAGTTCGTCGATGGACGATCCGATGTCGCTGCCGTAGCCGATGCGGTTCTTGCGGCGGGCTACACCCCGGTGACACAGACGACCGAGCTGACGATCACCGGCATGACCTGCGCCTCCTGCGTCACCCGGGTCGAGAAGGCGCTGCTGAAAGTGCCCGGCGTCCGCTCCGCGAGTGTCAACCTGGCGGCCGAGACGGCGCGGATCGAAACGGTGGGTGGCGTCCCCACTTATGTCTTGGTCGAGGCCGTCGAAAGCGCTGGTTACACCGCATTCGCGCGCACCGGATCGGCGGAGGCGGAACGAAGCGCCGAGGACGCCCGCCGCGACGCAGCCGCAACAAGAGAGCTCCGCCACGTGCTGATCGCCGCGGCGCTGTCGCTGCCGCTGGTCGTTCCGATGCTGCTGGCCCCGTTCGGTATCGAGGTGGCGGTGCCGGGCTGGATCCAGCTGCTGCTCGCGACGCCCGTGCAGTTCTGGCTGGGCGCGCGCTTCTATCGCGCGGGTTGGAAGGCCGCGCGCGCCCGAACCGGCAACATGGACCTGTTGGTCGCGATCGGCACATCGGCCGCCTACGGGCTCAGCCTCTACCAGCTGCTGTTCGCGCCGATGCACGGCATGGATGCGCATTATTACTTCGAGGCTTCGGCCGTCGTCATCACCCTTATCCTGCTCGGCAAATGGCTCGAAGGCCGCGCCAAGCGTCAGACCGGAGAGGCGATCCGCGCGCTGATGGCGCTGCGGCCCGACCAGGCTCGCGTTGTCGGCACCGACGGCAGCGAACGAGAGATTGCCCTGGCGGAGGTGCGCTCGGGTGACCGCGTCCGCGTCCGGCCCGGCGAGCGCATCCCCGTCGATGGACGACTGATCGAGGGAGCAACCCATGTCGATGAATCCATGCTCACCGGAGAGAGCCTTCCGGTCGCCAAGGCCGCTGGAGACCCAGTGACCGGCGGATCGATCAACGCGGACGGCCTCATCCTGGTCGAGACGACGGCGGTGGGGGCTGAGACCACCCTCGCTCGCATCGTGCGCCTTGTCGAAAGCGCGCAGGGCGCCAAGGCTCCGATCCAGCGGCTCGTCGACAAGGTCAGCGCCGTGTTCGTGCCAATCGTCCTCGTCATAGCCGCGCTTACCCTCGCCGGCTGGCTGATCGCCGGCGCCGGAGTGGAAGTCGCGATCCTGAACGCGGTCGCGGTGCTCGTCATCGCCTGTCCGTGCGCGCTCGGCCTGGCCACGCCGACCGCGATCATGGCCGGTACGGGCGTTGCCGCGCGGGCCGGCGTGCTCATCAAGGATGCCGAGGCGCTGGAGACCGCGCACCGCATCAATGTCGTTGCGTTCGACAAGACCGGCACGCTGACCGAAGGCAAGCCCTCGCTGCTGGCCGGACTGCCCGCCGCCGGGGTCGAGCGCACCGATCTCATCGCGCTCGCCGCGGCGCTTCAGGCCGGAAGCGAGCATCCGCTCGCACGGGCCGTCATGGCGTGGGCCAGCTCGGAAGGCGTCGAACCCGCCCGCGCCAGCGGGATGCGCGGCCTGCCCGGCCGCGGGGTTGCTGCAGACGTCAACGGCCGCGACCTGATCCTCGGCAGCACGCGCTTGATGGAGGACGAAGCTATCGCACTGACGCCGCTGGCCACCGAGGCGGCCAGGCTGGAAGCCGAGGGACGGACGGTCTCCTGGGTTGCGGAGCGCGCGCCCGAACGCCGCCTCCTCGGCCTGCTGGCGTTCGGCGACGAGGTGAAGGCTTCCGCAGCGGCCGCCGTGGCGGCGCTGCATGGCCGCGGCATACGCAGCGTGATGCTGACCGGAGACAATGCGGGAAGCGCCCGCGCAGCGGCGGCCAAGCTCGGCATCGACGATTTCGTCGCCAATGTCCTGCCGGAAGGAAAGTCGGATGCGGTAGCAGCATTGCGGGGCGGGGACCGCACGGTCGCGATGGTCGGGGACGGCGTCAACGACGCCCCTGCCCTCGCTGCAGCAGATGTCGGCATCGCCATGTCAACCGGAACAGACGTTGCGATGCACGCAGCGGGCATCACGCTGATGCGGGGCGATCCGCGCCTGGTCGCGGACGCGATCGACATCTCCAAACGGACATATTCCAAGATCCGCCAGGGGCTGTTCTGGGCGTTCATCTACAACCTGGTCGGCATCCCGCTGGCAGCGTTCGGGTATCTAAGCCCGGTGATCGCCGGCGCGGCGATGGCGCTGTCGAGTGTCAGCGTCGCTGCCAATGCGCTGACGCTTCGCCGTTGGCGTCCGACAGCGGCTTGAGGAGACAATACGTGAATATAGGACAAGCTGCCAAAGCTTCGGGCGTCAGCCAGCGGATGATCCGCCATTATGAGGCGATCGGCCTCATCCCCAAGGCCACGCGGCGTGATTCCGGCTACCGCGACTATGACGAACGCGAGGTGCACATGCTGCGTTTCATCCGACGCGCGCGCGATCTCGGCTTCCCAATTTCGGAGATCGGCCAGCTCGTTGCGCTGTGGCAGGACGGCGATCGGGCGAGTGGTGAGGTCAAGGCCCTCGCGCTTGCACGAGCCGCGGAGATGGAGCGCAAGGAGCACGAGCTCCGAGCGATGCGCAAGTCGCTCGAAGATCTGGCGCGTCGCTGCGCGGGCGGAGATCGGCCAGATTACCCTATCCTGGACGATCTTGCGGTCGGAGTTCAACATGTTACTCTCCGTTGTGCGCAAGAAAAGGGTTGACCTTGGACGATGGTCCGAGCCGTAAGGACGGTGAAGTCCAAACCGCGGCGAGGGAAAGCGCCAAGAACCGCGTATATACAAGGGGAGGGGGGCGCATATGGAAGGAAAGACAATGCATCAGATCGATCCCGAGATGAAGGCGTGCATGGACGCCTGCCACGAATGCCATGTCACCTGCCTCCACATGGCGATGAACCATTGCCTTGAGGCGGGAGGCCGACATGCCGAGCCGCAGCACATGAAGATCATGGCCGATTGTGCGCAGATTTGCGCGGTCGCGATCGACTTCATGGCGCGCAAGTCCGAGCACCACCGGCATATCTGCCGCGAGTGCGCCGAGATTTGCCGGGCGTGCGCGTCGAGCTGCGAAGGGCTGGACGGCATGGAGGATTGCGTCGCCGCGTGTCGCAAGTGCGCCGACGCTTGCGACAAGATGGCCGCGTAAATGGCCCGAGGGCGGCGCTTTCCCCGCCGCCCTCCCGTTACATTGCGAGCCAAGGCGCGTGAGACGGTGCGATGCACGGTCAGGGTTGCGGCAACGCTTTAGAGAGGGGCGTTGTCTGCCCTGCCGCTAGTAGGCTAGCGGCCCGCCCGCCCGCGGCTTGGCGCGGCGGTTCCAGGCAAACCCGATCACGATCGCGGCAAGCATCAGGAGTTGTGCCAGCACCGACTGCAATGTCGGGAACAGGCCCAACATCGAGATACGTGGCACGCTGGCGAGCGGCATTATGTCGATGATTCCCGCCTCTTGGAGGGCAGCGACTCCCTTACCAGCCAGCACGACCGTCAGAGCGGCCATCAGCCACGAGCTGTAGCGGAAGAACTGCGTAATCGGCAGCGTCCGGCTGTAGCGGAGCATTGCCCAGGCGATGACGGCGAGAAGGCTGATCGCTGCGCCGGCCCCGGCCAGCAGCATCGCGGTGTTCCCCTGTGTCGAGAGCGCGGCGTAGAAAAGGATCGTCTCGAATACCTCCCGATAAACCACCAGGAATGCGAGCCCGAACAGGAACCATCCCGACCCGCCCGATAGCGCCCGTGACATTTTCTCACGGATATAGCGTTGCCACTGATCGGCCTGCGCCTTGCCGTGCATCCAGATTCCGACCGAGAGCAGGACCACGGCCGCGAACAGCGAGCCGAACCCTTCGGTCAGCTCCCGGCTCGCGCCGCTGATCCCGATCGCATAGGTGGCGACGGCCCAGGTAAGCCCGCCCGCGATGAGCGCCCCGATCCACCCGCCATGCACATAGCGCAAGGCTTCTGGCCGTTCCGCTTTGCGGAGGAACGCGATCATGGCGACCACGATCAAAAGAGCTTCCAGCCCCTCACGCAGCAGGATCGTAAAGGCCCCCAAGAAGGTGGACGCCTGCGTCGCGGCGTCGGGCGCGAGCGCCGCCTCGGCATCATCGAACAGGCCGCCCAGCACTGCCACTCGTTCGGCCACATCATCGGCCGACGTGCTGCTCTCCACAGCGGCGCGATATTCTCCCATCGCGCCTTCGATCCTGGACATGAGCGTCGGGTCGCGCGCCGAGAGCGTCGGTTCGATCGGCTCGAACCCGTCGAGATAGGCGGACAGCGCCAGTTCCTTTGCGCCGCGCCGGTCGCCGCGCCGGAACGCGGCGAGGCTTTGCGCAAGCTTGGAGCGAGCGACCGCGAGCGAGCCCGGGGCTTGTTGCATCACCTGATCGGGGTGGCGCCGCAGATAGGCGAGCACCGCGTCGGCTTTCGCCTGCCCGATGCTGCCCGCAAGCGCGGCGGGGGTGAGCGCGACCAGGGTTTTCAAATCGGGGATCCGCGCCCGCAAGCTCGGCTGGGACTTCCACAGCCGTTCGCCTTCGACCGCTTGCGCGTCGGTCAGGGCGAAGCTGCCAGCGCGGAACGCCAGCGCCCAGCGTTGATCGTTCGGCAGATCGGCGAAGCTCTGCATCGCGGTCCCGTCGATGCCTTGGCTTATCACCTGATAGAGCGCGAACACGCTGCGCTGGCGCGCCCGTTCGGCGTCGGTGAACGCGATCGGCGGCGGGTCGAGTCTGGCAGCGTCAGGCCCATGTCCGTCGCCGGTGAGGCCGTGGCAGGACGAGCAGCTTTGGACGTATAGCCTTGTTCCCATGGCGGGGTCGGGTGCCTTGGCGGGAGCGAGCGGCACCGGATAGGCCTTGAGCAGATCGGCGGCGAGGCCATGCGCGAGTGTCGCGACCTCTCGGGACGATCCCTTGCGGCCGATCACGGCTTCGAGCTGCGAAGCGCTTTGGATTAGAGATTGCCGCTCAGGCGTCGCGGGAAGTGCGCGGAGGCGCGTCGACACCCCAGCGGCGAACTCCGTCATCTCCGCGTATTCGGACGCGCTTATGACCGCGCCGTTGGCGACCGCACCGCCATAATCGACCGCCATATAGTCGAGCAGACGCCAAGCAGTTTGAACATCGCGGGTATCGGCCATCGCCGCAGCGGGGATCAACAGCAGCATAAGCGACGCGACCAGCGCGACCAGAGGTGACGGCATATGGGTGATCGATTCCAAGCTTCACTCGTCGCGGACTATGCGAACAACTCTCATTAGCAGTATTGGGCAGCGTGCGCGACCACCAATGGCAGGATGATGAACATCGCCGCCGGAGAGCTGGCGGGCGATCGTCTCCGGCGACAAGATCGTGACCGCGAACCCGGAGACGATCGGGGGGGTAGAAAAGCGGCAGCGAAGGCGCGTGACGGTGTGCGATGCGCGATCAAGGTTTTCGATGAGGCTAAGCAGTGATTGAAGATACTTTCAGATCACGTACTTGTCCCAGCTTGCATAATGCTCGGCGCTGCGCTTTCCCCTTGGAAAGCTGAGGCCGACGAGCGCAATGCCGGCTACGACCGAGGCCACGGCCCCAAGGTGACCAACGCCGTCGAGGAGGAAAGGCGCGGCCACAAGCCAGGCTCCGAACGCGACGTTGATCAGCCGCAGCGCGCGGGCAACTTCTGCGGTGGCGATGATCGCGACCGTGATGACCAGCGCACCCACAACGTGATCGCTGTTCGCCATACCGCCTTCCGTGCCGAACAGTATTCGGGTCAGCATCAGCAGGACGCCGATGACGATGCTCGCAGTCAGCGTCCATGGCAGGGTCAGTCCCTTCTTTGCGTCCGCCCAGAAGGTGCTTGGCGAGGCCATCGCGTCCGACGCGTCCACCGCTCCCGCCTCTATCGCGTCACCCTGGAAGAAGGTGCGGATCAGCGGTTTGCCTTGCCGGCGCGCCCAGAGAAGGAACTGACCCATCGCAATCACCTCGTCGAGCGCGAAGGGGATCATGATCAGCATGGCGAGCGCGGCGATCAGCGCCAGCGTGCTCCATGTGCCGATGACGATGGGCTGACTGATGATGAAATAGATGCTGATGACGCCGAGCGGGATGACAAGGATGCCGAAGAAGGTCACCATCCACGGCATGGTCCGCCAGCGGTCGCGGGTGCCCATTACCGCCATCAGGATCTCGAGGACATAGCTGACCGTGCCGAGCCCACCATCGGGAATCGGCCAGGCCTTGGACATGTCCGAGGTGATGATCTCCTCGGTGCCGTTGCGTGGATCGCTCAGGGAGCCGGCGAAAAACGGCTCCCAAACGCCGTCAATATGCCCCAGTTGGTAGGCGGTGAGGATGCGCGAGGTGAGAAGGCCGATCAGACCCATGGCGACGATCGGCAGCCGCTGTGCGTCGGTGGATGGCGAATAGGTCCAGCCGGGCGGGATGTTCTTGGGGTCCATCATGCCCGCCATGCTCATGCCCGGCATCATCGGCACGAGCACCGACAGGGCGATCACGGCCGAGCCGATGAGCAGGTTGTTGTTGTACTGAGCGGCGCTCGGGCTCCAGAAGATCAGCGGGGCGAAGAACAGCCAGATGCCGACGAACGCGACCGCCCACTGCGCCCATGTCTTGGTGCGCGGAACGAGCGACAGCGCGCCGAACAGCACGATGGCGAGGCCGCTGACGACATCGCTGATGGCCAGCGCGTTCGCCCGCCACTCGATCGACGGCAGCCCGCGATCAATAGTTACGAAGCGCGCCGCCTCGCCGACACTGTGAGTGGTCACGGAGTCGTAGATAAGCGGGCTGGAGGCGAGCCACAGCCCAAGACCGATGTTTGCGTAAAGAGCCCAGCGCGCACGGCGCTCGTCGCGGTCCATTATGGCCATGTGATCGCCGTGTGCACCGTGACCGGTCATCGCCATGTCCGCCGCGCCAGGTCGGTGCCCCATGGCAGCATGGTCCATGCTGCTATGGTCCGCAGCCCCGTGATCCATGTCGGCCATTCCACCGCCTGCCGCTGCGGGTTGTTGGCCCGGCGCTACAGGTTCGGCCTTTAGCTTATCGTGCCAGGCAACCAGATTCTCGTTAAGCTTGTTGTTCCGATACCAGGCCCGCGGGTGGCGCTTCAGCGCGGCGACGATCGTCGGCAG
>NZ_LSKG01000072.1:0-204 GCF_001557005.1 Sphingomonas sp. CCH15-F11
CCACCAAGCGTCGCCCCGGCGGAGGCCGGGGCCTCTGTGCCATCTGTCGTCGCCCCGGCGGAGGCCGGGGCCTCTGGCAACGGCGCGCCCACTTGGCCACCGGCCCCGGCCTCCGCCGGGGCGACGCCCTCTTTTTTGAGTATGTTCGCCGCCCGCTTGTACCCGGCGAGCAGGTTCGCCCCATCCGCCGTCTCAACAAACGCC
>NZ_LSKG01000073.1:0-11068 GCF_001557005.1 Sphingomonas sp. CCH15-F11
CGGCGGTGTCGACGGTCGCGCCGCACCAGATGCGCAGGCCCGGGGGGGCATCGCGATAGCCGGCGATGTCGAACGCCGCACCTTCGGCCTCGAGCAGACCGGCCATCTTCTTGATGAACGCTTCGTCGGCACCCGCAACGGTCAGGCAGACGCTGGTGGTCGAGCGGGTGGCCGGATCGGCGGCGAGATGGCCGAGCCAGTCGCGTGCCGCGACGATCCGGTCGAGTGCTGCGGCATTGGCATCCGACCGCGCGATCAGTCCGTCGGCGCCGCCGACCGACTTTGCCCATTCGAGCGCGAAGATCGCATCCTCGACCGCCAGCATCGAGGGGGTGTTGATCGTCTCGCCCTTGAACACGCCCTCGGCCAACTTGCCCTTGGAAACCAGGCGGAACACCTTGGGCAGCGGCCAGGCGGGGGTATAGCTTTCCAGCCGTTCGACCGCGCGGGGGCCGAGGATCAGGACGCCGTGCGCGCCCTCGCCGCCCAGCACCTTCTGCCAGCTGAAGGTCGCGACATCGATCCGGTCCCAAGGCAGGTCATAGGCGAACACCGCGCTGGTCGCATCGGCGAACGACAGCCCCTCGCGGTCGGCGGCGATCCAGTCGCCATCGGGCACCCGCACGCCGCTGGTCGTGCCGTTCCAGGTGAACAGGACGTCGTGGGTCCAGTCGACCGCGCCCAGATCGGGCAGTTGGCCGTAATCGGCGCGGGTGACGGTGGGGTCGATCTTCAGCTGCTTGACCGCGTCGGTCACCCAACCCTCGCCGAAGCTTTCCCACGCCATTGCGGTGACGGGCCGCGCGCCGAGCATCGTCCACATCGCCATTTCATAGGCGCCGGTATCGGAGCCGGGAACGATGCCGATGCGGTGGGTGTCGGGCAGCTTGAGCAGCTCGCGCATCAGGTCGATGGCATATTGCAGGCGCTGCTTGCCGATTTTCGAGCGGTGCGAACGGCCGAGCGAGGCGCCGGCGAGCTTGGCGGCATCCCAGCCGGGGGGCTTGGCGCAGGGGCCGGAGGAGAAATAGGGGCGCGCCGGACGGGTGGCGGGCTTGGCAGGCGCAAGGGTGGCGCCGGCGGTGGCGAGGTCAGTCATGTCAGTCTCTCCTTGCAGAGAGCACGCGCGGCGTTGGGACCGCGTGGCCCGCCGACGGCCCTAGAGCCGCGCGCGGCGAAGTCAATCGCTCGTTTCGGGTAATTTTCTGTCGTGGTGCGGGCGCGGGCGAGCGGCCGGGGTGACAGGGAGGTCGGCTCGGGTGGCGGATAGCGTGGAGCTGGGTTCAACCCGTCAACATCGTTTGGTTCGCGCGAAGTCGAGAAACGTGCCCGATGCACCATGCGTCTCGACTTCGCTCGACACGAACGGGTCTCATGGCGTTTAAGTGCGGTTGGTGTTGAGTTGTGGTTCCGGGGCGACATGATCGATTCAAGAACGCGTTGGCAACGACGGGCGCTCGTCACCGTCACGCTCGCCATCCTCCTCGCCAGTTGCGCCGGCGAACGCTCGCCCGAGCCGCCGCCGCGCCCCGCGATCCGCCCGCGCGCCAGCGGGCCGGTTCCCGCGATCGACCCAGATCCGGCGGCGACGCGGGCGTGCATGGCCGATCTGACCGCGCTGGGCGTCCGCTATTCGCCCTTGCCCGACCGCGATTATGGCAGCGGCTGCATCGTCACCGGCGCGATCCAGCTGCTCGATTACGGCACGCCGACGGTCGGGCTCAAATCGATGCGCTGCCCGCTCGCCCGGCATTTCGTCGCCTGGGTGTTCAACGGCGTCCGCCCGGCAGCGCGCCAGATCCTGGGCAGCGACGTGGTGCGCGTCGAGACGTTCGGCACCTATTCCTGCCGCGGCATCAATGGCGGCGGTCCGGCGACGGCGGGCAAGATTTCGCAGCACGGCCTGGCCAACGCGGTCGATGTCGCCGCCTTCGTGCTGGCCGATGGCCGCCGCGTCTCGGTCGAACAGGGCTGGCGCGCCGACGACCCTCAAGAACAGGAGTTTCTGCGCATCGTCCACCACTCGGCGTGCCGGCGCTTCACCACCGTGCTCGGCCCCGAATATAACGCCGCGCATTACAATCACTTTCATTTCGACCTGGGTGGCAAGCCGTTTTGCCGCTGAAACCATTTTCGCTTTGCCAGAACAGGCGATAAAGCCGCGCGCATGACCGAGACCCGAGTTCCCAGCCGCGTGTTCCGTCGCGCCGAAGAAGAAGCCGAAGCCGCGCGCGCCGCCCCGCACGACACGCCCCAGACCGCGCACCCCGCCTATCGGCTGGCGTTCCAGGACATGGAGTTCCTGTTGCGCGAGGATTTGCGCCCGGTGCGGTTTCAGCTCGAGCTGCTCAAGCCCGCGCTGCTGCTCGACGAGGCGAAGATCGCATCGACTTTCGTCTTCTATGGCTCCGCCCGCATCCCCGAGCCGGCCAAGGCGGAGGCGCTGCGCGACATCGCCAGCGATGACAATGCGCGCCGGATCGCCGAGCGATTGATCGCCAAGTCGCATTATTACGAGGTCGCGCGCGAGCTTGCCCGTATCAGCAGCCAGTGCGCCTGCGACGAAGCCGGCCAGCGCCATTTCGTCGTCTGTTCGGGCGGCGGGCCTTCGATCATGGAAGCCGCCAATCGCGGCGCGCAGGATGTCGGGGCCGAATCGATCGGGCTCAACATCGTCCTGCCGCATGAACAGGCACCCAACCCCTATGTCACGCCGGGCCTGTCATTCCAGTTCCACTATTTCGCGCTTCGCAAGATGCACTTCCTGCTGCGCGCGCGCGCGGTCGCGGTGTTCCCCGGCGGCTTCGGCACGTTCGACGAATCGTTCGAGCTGCTGACGCTCATTCAGACCGGCAAGGTCGATCGCATCCCCATCCTGTTCTACGGCCGCGAATTCTGGGAGCGCGTCGTCAATTTCGAGGCGCTGTGCGAGGAGGGCGTGATCAGCCCGCGCGACCTCGACCTCATCACCTTTGTCGAAACCGCCGAGGAAGGCTGGGCGATCGTCCAGAAATTCTGGGAACAGAAGACCGCGAACGGCGACGCGCGCTGAGCCTGGGGCCATTGGCGGGCATGCAATTCCCGGTCGGTCGATTTCGGAGCCTGCGATGATGATCCCCGTGCTGATCGTCCGCGACGTGCCGGAGGCGATCGCCTTCTTCACGCACCTGCTCGACTTCGCGCTGGTCGTGGCCACACCGGATGACGCGCCATTCCATGCCGTGCTGCGCAGGGGTGCCGACGAGGTGCAGCTGAAACTGGCGCATGGCGACCGCGCGGCGGGCGGCGCGTCGTTCATCGTCATCTGCGACGATATCAACGCGCGGTTCGCCGCTTTCGTCGATCGCGGGCTGGCGGTGCCGACGCGCGCGGATTCGCCGGTCCATGCAGGTCCGCTGGACCAGAGCTGGGGCACGCGCGAAGTCTATATCGACGACCCGAGCGGCAATACGATCATCTATCAGCAACGCTGAGCCTGGATCGCGCGGCCGGCCCGCGCGGAAGGCTCAGATGCCCGGCGTGCCCTGTTCGGCCAGCCGCGCCTGGGCGGCCCGGTATTTGACGGGTTCGGCGATGTCGAGACGTCGACGCGCGGCGGCAAGGGGTTCGGCGAGCAGTGCCTCGTAATCCTGGGCATGGAGCCAGGCGGCGCGCCTGCCATGGCGATAGCCTTCCCACACCGCGGCGGCGAAATGGCGTTCGCCGGTGACGCGCAGGCTCTTGAGCGCCGCGCCCGCGCCGATGAACGCCCAGCCGAGACCGCCGGTCTGCGCATAGCTGAACGCGACCAGGCAGGCTTCGCCCAGATGCTCCTCGGCGGTATAGCCGGTCAGCACGTGCCAGATGTCGTGGATGTCGCGCTCGCGCCGGCCGAACCACGCATAGGGATGCGGCGCGTCGCGCCAGCCTTCATTGTCGGCATTGGCGATATCGGCGAGGCCATCCGGGGAAAAGCCGGTGCGGTCGAGAAAGGCGAGATAGGCCGCGCCGACGCTGTCCGCAGGCAGCGACGCGAGCCATTCGCGGTCGGCGAAGCGCCGGGCGAGTTCGACCCGGGCATAGGCGATCCGCCCGCCCTGCGGCGTCGACAGCAGCCGGCGATAATTGCGGTGCGAGGTGTCGCCGTTGAGCGCGCGCATGATGCGGAACACCTGAACCGTGTCGTTGCCGTCGGCGAGCAGCCGGCGCAGCGCGCGCCACGCCGCCCCCCAGTCGCGCCGCGTCGGAATGCCGGGATTCACGTTCGTATCGAAGGTCGTTGCCATGTCGTCCCCGTTACTGACATAACTGTTAATAGATCATGGCGACCGACACAAGTCGAAAGGATGACAAGAGCTCTGGACATTTCATGCGAATCATGTAAAGAGCTCTTGTCAGAAGGTCGGCAATGGTTGTCACCTTCGGCGCGGATCGATGCGGTGAGGGACGGGTGAAGAACCGGTTGCGGGTGTTGCGGGCGGAGATGGCGATCAGTCAGGGCGATCTTGCCCAGCGGCTGGGCGTGTCGCGTCAGACGATCAACGCCGTCGAGACCGACAAATACGACCCGAGCCTGCCGCTCGCGCTGCGCATGGCCAAGATTTTCGGAGTGCCTGTCGATGCCATCTTCCTTGACGAATGGGAACCTGTCGGGGCTCCCGATGCGTGAATTGAGCCTGCGCGCGAAGCTGCTGCGCATCGCCCTGCTCGCCGCGCTGGGCGGTGCGGCCGGCTATGCGGTCGGTCGACTGATCGCGCAGAACGGCCTGTTCGACGGGGTCGAGCCGATACCGCCGGCGGACGTGCTGGCGCTGGCGCTGGCGTTCCTGCTGGTCCTGATGGGCGTCTGGGTCGCGATCGTCTCCACGCGCAGCGCCTGGTTCGCGCGCGCGGTCGAACAGCGCGAGCCCGGCGATACCGATCCGGTCGATCCGGCCGCGATCCGGTCGGCACGCATCCAGGCGGTGGTGTGCGTCATCGCCGGCGCGGTCCTCGCGGTGCCTCCGCTGGCGGTGGCGGCCGAACTGACCGACACCGCGCGCAGCCTGACCGCGATCGCGCTGCTCGCCCTGATCGTCGCACAGACCTGGCTGAACGGGCGGCTGTGGCGGATGAGCGATGAACTGACCCGGACCATGATCGTCCAGACGGGGGCCGCGTGCTTCTGGGGCCTGCAGCTCGCCCTGTTCACCTGGGCAGCGCTGGCGCGGATCGGCCTGCTGCCCGATTTCGGCACCTGGATCGCCGCGATCGTGACCATGGCGGTCTACCTGGTCGCGTCGATGGTCGTCGGCGTGCGGCTCGGCCTGGCGCGGGTCTGACCCGATATGCATATCGGTCGAGGCGAGACGCGGATTTGCGCGTCGCCCCGGCATTGCGCCGGGGGCCGCTATCTTCTGCTGGATCAGGCAGCGGGACCCCGGCGCAAGGCCGGGGTGACGCGGAAAAAGCAGATTCCGTTTCGAGACGATCTGCATTCGGTCAGCCGCTCAGAAAGAGCGGATCAATCATAGGTCATCACGCCGCAAATCGGCGTCGTCACACCCGCATGGGCATGAGCACATAGAGCGCGGCGGACTTGTCATTCTCGCGGATCAGCGTCGGCGATCCGGCATCGGCCAGGTGCACCTCGACCGTGTCGCCTTCGATCTGGCCGAGAATGTCCATCAGATATTTGCTGTTGAAGCCGATCTCGAACGATTCCGACGCATAGTCGCCGGGGACTTCCTCCGCCGCGGCGCCATGTTCGGGGCTGGTCACCGACAGCGTCACCTTGTCGCGGTCGAGCGCCATCTTGACCGCGCGCGCCTTTTCGGTGGCGATCGTCGACACGCGGTCGACCCCGGCCATGAAGCTCCTGGGATCGAGCTTGAGCAGCTTGTCGTTGCCGGTCGGGATGACGCGGTTATAGTCCGGAAAGGTGCCGTCGATCAGTTTCGAGGTCAGGATCGCCTGGCCGAGGTCGAAGCGGATCTTCGATCCCGACAGCGACACGCCGACCGAGCCGTCGACCTCGTCGAGCAGCTTCCTGAGTTCGTTCACGCATTTGCGCGGCACGATGACGTCGGGCATCGCATCCGCGCCGTCCGGACGCGGCACGGTGACGCGGGCAAGCCGGTGGCCGTCGGTCGCCGCCGCCTTCAGCACCGGCTGGCCGGCCGCGCCGCCATCCTCGCTGACGTGCAGGAAGATACCGTTCAGATAATAGCGCGTCTCCTCGGTCGAGATCGCGAAGCGCGTCTTGTCGATGATCTGCTTGAGCAGTTCCGCCGACAGCTCAAAGCTGGTCGGCAATTCGCCCTCGGCGATCACCGGGAAATCGTCGCGCGGCAGCGTCGAGAGGTTGAAGCGCGCGCGCCCGGCAACGACGGTCAGCCGGCCCTCCGCGGCGGACAGCTGGACCTGTGCGCCCTCGGGCAGCTTGCGCGCAATGTCGAACAACATGTGCGCGGGCACAGTGATCGCCCCGGCCTGGTCGATCGCGGCGGGCAGCGTCTCGTCGATCTGGAGATCGAGGTCGGTCGCCATCAGGCGGATCACGCCCTGACCGGTCGCATCGATCAGCACGTTGGACAGGATCGGGATGGTGTTGCGCCGCTCGACCACCGAATGCACGTGGCTCAGCCCCTTGAGCAAGGTTGCGCGTTCGATCGTCGCCTTCATTGTCCCAAAACCCCCGGTGCGCGCCCTATTCTTCCTGTCCCGGCAGGCATGGGCCCGCGGGCGTGGCGCTTCGCCACCCGTTCATCTCTAACGTGAAAAAGGGCCGGAGCAAGCGGCCCCGGCCCTTCCCGACGATTTTGTGACGCCGCCCCGGGGCATGGTTCCCCGGGGCGGTGCATCGGTCCTCAGAACCGCCAGCCGAGCCCGGCGACGACCTGGTGCCGGTCGGTATCGATGTCGAAGTCGCCGCTGACCGCGCCGTCGGCAAATTCGAAATTCGCGTTCGAGTAGTTCGAATAGCGGTATTCGACCTTGGCAAACGCGTTGGGGCCCAGCGCCTGCTCCAGCCCCGCACCCAGACGCCAGCCGTCCACCTCGAAATTCTCGCGGAATTCGGTGGTGCCGTCATTGGCGCGCACGTTCAGTCGGGCATTGGTGTAGCCGCCCTTGGCATAGACCAGCGTGTTGGGCGCCGCGCGCAGGCCGGCGCGCAGGCCGACATAGAGGTCGCGGCCGGTGCTGACCCGGCCGAAGCCGAAAAATTCGGGATCGGCGGTGTCGGTTTCGACCTTGCCGGTCGAATCCGAATATTCCAGGTCGGCGCCGATCACGGCACGCGAGCCGATCGCGATGTCGTAGCCGGCCTCGACCCCATAGAGGAAGCCGTCGACCGTCTGGTCGTCGCCTTCGAGATCGCTGTCCTCGCTGCTGCCGGGACGGATGCCGTCATAGCCGCCGAGCACCGCGATCCGCGGCCCCGTGAAGGTCGGGTCAGCGTCCTGGGCAAAAGCGGGCGTGGCCAAGGCCGACGTGGCGGCGAGGGCGACGAGAAATACGTAACGCATAGATACTCCTGAACTTCCACACCCCGATCGCGGGGTGGGAGGCGCTAACTAGGGAGCGCGCGAAGGCGTTGCATGAACCCCAGATAAACAAGGATTTCCGTTGCTTTTGCGCCACAGGGGGTTGAAATGGCGGCGATGGCAGATCACGCGACGGCGACCCGGAACCGGCCGGGCCGCGACTTCATCGCCCGGCATGGCGAAACCGTGTTCAACGCGACGCGCCGGTTGCAGGGCGAGCAGCTCCACACCCCGCTAACCCGCGCCGGCTTTGCCCAGGCCGACGCGATGGGCACACGGCTGCGCGCGCTGCTGGGGCCGAGGCCCGCATTGACGCTGTGGTCGTCGCCGACCGGACGCGCGCTGCAGACGCTGGCGGTGATCGCCGAGCATCTCGAGCTCGACTGGCACGCCGCGCAGGTCGATGCGCGGCTGGTCGAGATCGGCATGGGCAGCTGGGGCGGGCGCAGCTATGACGCGGTGATCGCCGAGGCGGGATCGGTGATCGACCCGGAGGTGCGGTCGCTGCGCCCCGCGCCAGATGGCGAGACCTATCCCGAGATCGCGGCCCGCGTGACGTCGTGGCTCGACGCGACCGACGCCGACCCCGGCGACCGGCTGGTCATCATGCACGGCGTGTCGAGCCGCGTGCTGCGCGGCGTGATGACGGGACTGGCCCCGGCCACCACGCTGGGCGCGCCCGTCGCCCCCGGATTGCCGCAGGGATCGATCGTGCGGATCGCGCGGGGCGTCGAGCATGTCATCCATCGCGGCGATGGCGGCGGGCACGCATGAGGGGTCGCGCGCTGCTGATCGCCCCCGCGTTGCTGATCGCTCCCGCGTTGCTGACCGCAATGCCGGCGCAGGCGGCGCGCGAGACGATCGGCGTGCACGGCCGCTGGGGCGCGTTTCGCGACGACGCGCCGCGCCGATGCTTTGCGATCAGCCGGCCGGTGCGATCGCCGCGCAGCCGTGCATGGCGCCCGTTCCTGAGCATCGCGCGCTGGCCCGGCACCGGCGCGCGCGGCCAGCTGCATGTCCGGCTGAGCCGTGCGGTTGACCGCCGCGCGCGCGTCACCCTGGCGGTCGGCGAGCGCCGCTTTGCCCTGCTTGCGGGACCGACCGACGCGTGGGCACCCGATGCCGCGACCGACCGCGCGATCATCGCCGCGATGCGCACCGCGCGCAGCCTGAGCATCGAGAGCGTGACCGCGGCCGGGGTGCCCTTTGCCGATGTCTATGCGCTCGACGGCGCGGCGACGGCGATCGATGCGGCGGTGCTGGCCTGTTCGGGAAGCGTCGCGCGCCGCTGACCCGGCGGGCTGGCGGCGATGCTGGCGCCCATGCTGGCGCCCATGCTGGCGAAAGTCGTGCGAGACGACTATATGGCCGCGATGCTTTCCCCATCGACCGTGCCCATGCCCGCCCCCGGGCGTATCGACCCCGTGCCCGTGCCGCGTGGCCCGGCGGTGCGCGCCGATGGTCGCGTCGACCTGATCGGGCTGCCGCGCGAGGGCGTGCGCGAGGCGCTGATCGCCGCGGGGATGGAGGCGAAGCAGGCCAAGCTGCGTGCCAAGCAATTGTGGCACTGGATCTATAATCGCGGCGCGACCGATTTCGCGGTGATGACCGATATCGCCAAGGCCCAGCATCCCTGGCTCGCCGAACGGTTCGTGATCGGCCGCCCCGAGGTGGTCGAGGCGCAGGTGTCGAGCGACGGCACGCGCAAATGGCTGTTGCGGGCCGATGCCGGCGACGGCCAGGGCGCGCAGGATTTCGAGATGGTGTTCATCCCCGATGCCGATCGGGGCACCTTGTGCGTATCGAGCCAGGTCGGCTGCACGCTCAATTGCAGCTTCTGTCACACCGGCACGATGCGGCTGGTCCGCAACCTGACGCCGGGCGAGATCGTCGGCCAGGTGATGCTGGCGCGCGATGCGCTGGGCGAATGGCCGTCCAGCCCCGACGGGCGGATGCTGACCAACATCGTGATGATGGGAATGGGCGAGCCGCTCTATAATTTCGACGCGGTGCGCGACGCGCTCCGGCTGGTGATGGACGGCGACGGGCTGGCGCTGAGCAAGCGGCGGATCACGCTGTCGACCAGCGGCGTCGTGCCGATGATGGCACGCGCGGGCGAGGAGATCGGCGTCAACCTGGCGGTGTCGCTCCACGCGGTGACCAAGGACGTGCGCGACGAGCTCGTGCCGCTCAATCGCAAATACGGGATCGAGGAACTGCTGCAGGCATGCGCCGACTATCCCGGCGCCAACAATGCGCGGCGGATCACGTTCGAATATGTGATGATCCGCGACAAGAACGACAGCGACGCCGACGCGCACGAGCTGGTGCGCCTGCTGCGCCGCTATCGCCTGCCCGCCAAGGTCAACCTGATCCCGTTCAACCCGTGGCCGGGCACCGATTACGAATGCTCGACGCCCGAGCGGATCAAGTCCTTCTCCAACATCGTGTTCGAAGCCGGCATCTCCGCCCCCGTCCGCACGCCGCGCGGCCGCGACATCGATGCCGCGTGCGGCCAGCTGAAAACAGCTGCGACCAAGAAGAGCCGGGCCGAGCGCGATCGCGAGGCGGTGGTCAGGGCTTGAACGTCCAGTCGATCGGAAAGCCAACCCAGACATTGTTGACGGCCTTGCCGTCCCTGATTTCCGGGTAGACGCGGAAATTGCGTGACGCGGCGAGCGATGCCGAACCGAATCCCATATCCGACGGCTGCTCCGACAATATCCTGCAGTTGTGCAAGCGCCGCGACTTCATCACCTGGCAGGCAAGATAGACCGTCCCCGATGCCCGTGCGCGCCGGGCGGCCGCTGGCACAAACGGTGCCAGGTCCCGTTCGGTCGGGATGAAGACCCATCGCGGCGGCACGATCGTCGGCGCGGCGCCATCGCCATCGCCGGCCCCCCGGCCGCGCCCGCTCCCAGTGCCACCAAGGCCCTGGATCCCAGACCCGAGCGAACCGGCACCGTCGGCAGTGCCGCGGCCAGCGCGCGCGGTCCCGTCGTCGATCGATGGCAGCGGCAAGGGGAGCGGCGGCACCAGCGGCACCTCGGTCAGCTTCAGTGGCGGGTCGGTCGTCGGATCGGGCGGCGCACCCCTTGCGTCGGCCGGATGCCGGACAGCGTCCGGCGGACCCGCCGGCCTCGGGCTGCCGCCGCTTACGGTCCGGCGCGGAACGTCGGGCTCGGCCTGGGCCCGACGCTCGGGGGCCGGCATGCGGGGCAGCGCGACAAACTCGGTCAGCAACGGTGCCTCCACCGCCGGGGCGATGACGGGCGGGACACCGAGCGTGAACAGCAACAGCCCGAGCAGAAAAAGGATTGCAGCGGACAGCGAGGCGGAAATGGCCCGCTCGCGCCGGGTGCGCGCCGTCGGCTGGGCAAAGGCATATCTGGCGTAGCCCGACTGCATCCGCGAAAAATGACGTAATGCCGGTCGACCGGCAAGAAAATTGGCGGAAAGCCGCTTCGTGGCGACAAGTCCGCGCAAAAGACCTGCCCTGCGGCCGCGCGCGTCAGATCAACGCCAGTCCCGCCAGCTTGCCGACGAGATCGGCAGGAAGCTCC
>NZ_LSKG01000074.1:0-16386 GCF_001557005.1 Sphingomonas sp. CCH15-F11
CCGCCCCTGCCGACGACGCGCTCGCCGCGCCGGTCGCCGAGATCGCGGACATCGGCGAAACCGGCATGGCCAGCGACGTCATGGTCGAGAATCCACCCGCCATCACCCCCGCCACCCGCCCCGCCGCGACGCCGCCGACCGGCGCTCTGCCGCCGATCGACACCGGCCGCGCGGAATGGATGGAGGGGATGATCGACCGGATCGAGACGCTGCGCGACGAACCCGGTTCGCGGACGCTGCGTATCCGGCTGAGCCCCGATGCGCTCGGCGATGTCGAGCTTGTCTTTGACGAAGGCGCGGGCCGCGATGTCGGCGTGCGCATCCATGCCGAAAATCCCGCGGCGCGCGCGCTGCTGGCCGACGCCGCACCCCGCCTGGCCGAAATGGCCGAAGCGCGCGGCATCCGCCTGGCTCAGCAGGACGGCGGCGCGCCGAGCGGCGGGGGCAATGCCGGCAATGGTGCTGGCCATGCCCAGTCCGGGCTCGCGCATTCCGGCGCCGGATCGAACCCGGGACAGCAGGATGCCGGCCAGGGCCGACGTCCCGCCCCGCCCACACCCCAGGACGCACGCCGCGACCCGCAGGCCGCGCATGCGACCGCTGACGCCGAACGAATCGCCTGAATTGAAAGGATCCTCCGATGAGCGACGCCAAGACCGATACCGAAAAGCCCAAGAAGAAGGGCGGAATGAAGAAGCTGCTGCTGATCGCCGGTGGCGCGATCCTGCTGACCGGCGGCGGCGCTGCGGCCGGCATGTTCCTGAGCGGGTCGCTGATGGGCGGCGGCGGCGCGGCCGAACATGCCGAGGCCGAAACCCCCAAGCTCGTCCCCAAGTCGGAGGAGAAGCGCGCGTCGCTGAGCGGTGACAAGGGCGGCGAAGGCGGCGGCGACCATGGCGGCGGCGGCGAGGAATCGGGCGGTTCCGAGCACAAGGGCAAGCCGACGCCGGAGGGCGAAGGCGGCGACCGCTATGCGTCCAACTATTATGCAATGGACAAGGAGTTCACCGCCAATCTGCGCGAGAGCGTCCATTTCGTTCAGGTCGGGATCGCGATCTCGACCCCCTATGACGATCGCGTCCTCGAAAACCTGAAGACGCACGAGATCGCGGTTCGATCGCAGGTGCTGATGACGCTGGGCGAAACCGACGAGGAACAGGTGTTCACGCTGGCGGGCAAGCAGGTCCTGCAGCGCCGCCTCGCCAAGGCGATCAACGACGTGCTCGAAGAAAAAGAAGGCTTTGGCGGCGTTAGTAACGTCTACTTTACCAATTTTGTTGTTCAGTGACCGTGCATGGTTAACGGCACGTCATCTTTGGGCAGCGAAGGGCGCGAGCGCGATCGGCCGCGGGCGGAGCATGCGCTCGCGCTCGCGGCCAACAACCTCAATCCGTTCGGCGACCTCCACACCCTCCAGCACCTGTCGGCGCGTCTGGCGCGGCTGCTGCGCGGGGTGTTCGAGCCGATGATGCGCCGCGCCATCCGCGCCTGGGCCGAACCGCTGACCGTCGAGCGGTTCAGCAACTATGTCGCCGAACGCAAGCCCGGTCTGACCGCCTGGGTGCCGCTGACGCTGCGTCCCGGCGGCGGCCAGGCGTTTCTGGTGCTCGACGGCCGCTTCACGCTCGAGATGCTCGACCTGTTCTTTGGCGGGCTGGGCGATACGCCGGATACCCTGCCCAACGAATTTTCGCCTGCCGCCGAGGCGCTGGTGCGCCGGATCGCGGCCGCGCTGGTCCCGGTGCTGCAGACCGCGTGGGAGCCGGTGACGCGAATCGGCTTCGAACCCGGCAATGTCGAAATGAACCCGTCGCTCCTCGCCTCGCTCGACAGCGAGGATCCGGTGATCGTCACCCGTTTCGGGATCGCGGCTGCCGATGGCGAGCCGACGATGGTCGACCTCCTTTATCCCGTAGCCGCGCTCAAGCCGCACGCGGTGTCGCTCAACACGCGCGTGCACGGGCCGTCGGCCGAACCCGATCCGCGCTGGCGCAACAACCTGACCCGCGTCGCGATGGGCGTGCGCTTCCCGGTACGCTCGGTGCTGGCCGAACCGACCATTTCGCTCGGCCGCCTGCTCGAACTCAAGGAAGGCGACGTCATCCCGGTCAGCTTCGGCCCCGAAGTGCCCGTGATGGTCAACAACCACCGCCTGGGCACCGGCACCATCGGCACTGCCAATGGCAAGGCCGCCATCCGCCTCGCTTCCATCGTCCCGCTGCTCGAAGAGGATCTGACATGAACGACATGACCGGCGGTTTCCC
Source organism: Sphingomonas sp. CCH15-F11 (assembly GCF_001557005.1). Lineage (NCBI taxonomy): Bacteria > Pseudomonadati > Pseudomonadota > Alphaproteobacteria > Sphingomonadales > Sphingomonadaceae > Sphingomonas > Sphingomonas sp. CCH15-F11. The sequence continues at coordinate 2,265 of NZ_LSKG01000074.1, forward strand.
CGCCGACGGCGCGGTCGCCGCGAATTTCCGGCTGCTGCAGGACGTCGACGTCCGCCTGACCGTCGAGATCGGATCGACCCAGCTGACGCTGCGCGAGCTGCTCGCGCTGGGCGAGGCGAGCGTCATCGAACTCGACCGCCACGCCAACGAGCTGCTCGACGTGTTCGTCAACGGCACGCTGATCGGGCGCGGCGAAGTGGTGACGGTGGGCGACCGCTTCGGCGTGCGGATGACCGAACTCGTCAGCCCCGAAAAGCGGCTGTCGCGCTGATGTGGGAATATATCCTCAAGCTGGTCGTGCTGCTGCCGCTCGTCTGCGGCCTGCTCGTCGGCTGCCTCTATCTGTGGCGCAAGCTGGAGGCGCGGATGCCCGGCCAGCAGGGCGAGCGGATGCTGAAGGTCAAGGAAACGATGATGATCTCGCCCGGCCTGCGCCTGGCCGTGCTGGAGTTTGAAGGCCGCAAGCTGCTCGTCTCGGTGGGCCGCGGCGGCGTGAACCTGATCGACCGGGGCCAGGGATGATCCGCCTTGCCGACCTGTTCGCGGGCCTGCGCGCGCGCATCGATGACGTCATGACGCCAATCGACCCGCGCCCGGCCGACCGCGCCGAACGCCGGGTGCGCTGGATCGGCATTGCCGCGGCGCTGCTGGTCATGCTCGCCGCGGTCGAGCCCGCGCTGGCTCAGTCGGTTCCCGCGCCCGCCGCGCCCGCGGCACCGGGCGTCGGCGACGCGATCGACCGCGCACTGGGCGACCTGGGCGGCGGCGACGCGCCGCTGTCGCTGTCGCTCCAGATCCTGATCATCATGGGGCTGCTGACGGTCCTGCCCAGCATCCTGCTGATGATGACCAGCTTCACCCGCATCCTGATCGTGCTGTCGGTGCTGCGCCAGGCGCTCGGTCTGCAACAGACGCCGCCCAACCAGGTACTGGTCGGGCTGTCGCTCTTCCTCAGCTTCTTCGTGATGGCACCGACCATCGACCAGGTGAACCGCACCGCGATCCAGCCCTATTCCGCCGGCACGATCGGCGCGACCCAGATGATCGAGAATGGCGGCCGCGCGCTCCACGGCTTCATGGTCAAGCAGACGCGCAAGAAGGACATCACGATGTTCGCCGAAATGGCGAAAAGCGGCCCCTATGCCTCGCCCGCCGACATCCCCTTCTCGGTGCTGCTGCCGGCATTCGTGACCAGCGAACTCAAGACCGCGTTCCAGATCGGTTTTCTCATCTTCCTGCCCTTCATCATCATCGACCTCGTCGTCGCCACCGTGCTCATGTCGCTCGGCATGATGATGCTGTCGCCGACCATCATCTCGCTGCCGTTCAAGCTCCTCCTGTTCGTCCTGGTCGACGGCTGGGCGCTGACCATGGGCAGCCTCGCCAACAGTTTCGTGAGTTAGCGCCGTGGATGCAGATTATTTCATGGATGTCGCGCGCGAGGCGATGTGGGTGCTGGCGCTGGCCGCCACCCCCATCCTGCTGCCTGCGCTGCTCGCCGGGCTCATCCTGGGTATGATCCAGGCGGCGACGTCGATCAACGAACAGACGCTGACCTTCGTGCCCAAGCTGATCGTGGTCGGCGTGTCGCTGATCGTGTTCGGCGGCGCGATCCTGACGCTGATCGGCGATTTCACCATCAGCATCTTCGAGCGCATTCCCGACCTGGTGCGGTGATGAGTTGTGCCTGGATCACGTTTCTCGACTTCGCTCGAAACGAACGGCAACCTTGCCCGCTGCCGTTCACCCAAGATCCGTTCGTTTCGAGCGAAGTCGAGAAACGCTGATGCTCGGCTTCGGCCTCTCGATCGAATCGCAGCTCTGGGCGATGCTGTTCGTGATGGTGCGGATCAGCGCCGCGTTCGTCGCGGCCCCGGTGTTCGGCGCGGTCGCGGTGCCGGTGCAGGTGCGGATCGTGCTGTCGGGCGCGATTGCGATCCTGACGCTCAACGTGGCTGCCATTCAGCCGCCGGCCGAAATCTTCGCGCTGACCACCTTCCTGTCGATCGCGGCGGAGGCACTGGTCGGCCTCGCGCTGGGCTTCATCCTCCAGATCGCGTTTGCCGCGCCGCTGATCGCCAGCGAGACGATCGGCGTGTCGATGGGCATCGGCTTTGCCGCCGCACTCGACCCGCAGCGCGGCGAACAGACGCCCGCGCTCGGCAATTTCCTGGGCATCCTGCTGACGCTGTTGTTCCTGGCCATTGACGGCCACCTGATCCTCACCCGGCTGGTGGTCGAAAGCTACACCCTGCTGCCCCCCGGTGGCGCATGGCTGGCGACCGCCCGGCTTCAGAACATCGCGATGTTCGGCGGCTACGCGTTCTTGGCCGGCCTGCTCCTGGCCCTGCCGGTCGGGTTCCTGCTGCTGTGCCTCAACGTGATCGTGGGCATGCTGTCGCGCTCGGCGCCTGCGCTCAACCTGTTCGCGGTCGGCCTGCCCGCCAGCCTGCTGGTCGGCGTCGTCGGCCTGTTCGTCGCGCTGCCGGCGATGAGCGACTACATGCTCGTCATCCTCGATGAGGCGCTGAAGGCCACGCGCACCCTGGTGGTCGGCTGATGGCGGAGCAGGCCGGCGAACGGACCGAAGCCCCAACCCCAAAGCGCCTCAAAAAGGCGCGGGACGACGGCGATGTCCTCAAATCCACCGACTTGTCGTCGGCAATGGTCATCCTGTTCGGCTGCTTCTGGATGCTCATGCTCGGCCCCGCGCTGCTCTCCGCCTGTCGCGAGGTCATGGCGGCCAGCTTCACCTTCGGCCGCGCCGATGTGGAGGATTTCGAACCCTGGCGGCCGCTCGCCAATGCCGGGTGGCAGCTCGCCCCGTCGCTCGGCGGGTTGCTCGCCTTGTCCTTCGCCAGCGCGATCGCGGCACAGGCGGTGCTGGGCTCGCTGCGGTTCAATTCAAAGCTGATCCAGCCCAAGGCGTCGCGGATCAATCCCGGCGCGGGCATCAAGCGCATCTTCGGTCCCCAGGGCTGGATCGAGCTGATGAAGTCGCTGCTCAAGGCCGTGCTGCTCGGCAGCATCGGCTATGCGATGCTATGGTCGTCGGCGGAACAGATGGCCGGCCTGGTCTCCTCCGACCTCATGGGCGCGGTCGGCGCGCTGGGCGACTCCTTCCTGCTGCTGATGTTCGTGATGGCGCTGGGCATGGTCGTCATCGCCGGCATCGACGTGCCGATCGCGATCGTGCGGCGCATCAATCGCCTGAAGATGTCGAAGCAGGAAATGAAGGACGAGCACAAGGAGAGCGAAGGCTCGCCCGAGAACAAGGCCGCAATCCGCAGCCGCCAGCGCGAGGTGATGAAGCGCGGGTTCAGGAAGGCGATGAAGGAAGCGCATGTCGTGCTGACCAACCCGACGCATTTCTCGGTCGCGCTGCGCTACGAGCGCGGCCGCGACCAGGTGCCGGTGGTGGTCGCCAAGGGGCGCGGCGCGACCGCGCTCGCCATCCGCGAACTGGCGGGCGAGATGACGGTGCCGGTGCTCGAATATCCGGCGCTTGCCCGCGCGGTCTATTATACCAGCAAGGAAGGCCAGGAGGTCCGCGACGACCTGTATCTGGCGATCGCCACCGTGCTGGCCTTCGTCTTCGGGCTCAACGTCGCGGCCGGCGGCACCCCGCCGCCGATCACCGTGCCGGCCAGCGCGCGCTTCGACGAAAATGGTCAGCCGACCGAGAAAAACAGCTAAAGATTCCGCGGGTTCGGCCGTTTTCACGAACAGGCCTGAACCCCGGGGGGAGCACTACGCGAGATGGAGTCGATTACCAGCACGCTAGGCGCCGGATCCGGCATCAACATCACCGAACTGGTCAACGGCCTGGTCGAGGCGCAATTCGCGATCAAGACCCAGCGGCTGGAGGCGCGCAGCGAGACGCTGACCGCCCAGATTTCCGCGGTCGGTTCGCTGAAAAGCGGCATCAACAACCTGGCTTCGGCGCTCGGCTCGGTGACGCGCAGCGGCACGCTCGCCACCCAGCCGACCAGCGGCAATCCAAATATCGTCCGCGCCAGCCCCGTCGTCGGCACCAAGATCGAGAATCTGAGCGCCAGCATCGAGGTGCGTCAGCTCGCGACCGCCCAGTCGAGCTATACCGCGCCGATCGCCGATCCCGCGGCTGCGGTCGGCACCGGCACGCTGACCCTCACGCTCGGCACCGCGACCGTATCGAACGGCGCGATGACCGGCTTCACCGCCGGCACCGGCACGCCGGTCGACATCGCCATCGACGCGAGCAATTCGTCGCTGACCGGCATCCGCGATGCGATCAACGCCGCGCGCGCCGGCGTCACCGCCTCGATCGTCGCCGACAGCGCGGGATCGCGTCTGATCCTGAAGGGCGCGACGGGCGAGGCGCAGGCGTTCACGCTGACCGCCACCGAGGATGCGGGCGCGCCGGGGCTCGCCGCGCTCAATGTCGGCGTCGGCGCGGCGGGCACCACGATCGGGGCAACCGCCGGCGATTCGATCGTCGCGGTCGACGGCGTTGCGCTGCGCCGGTCGGTCAACACCATCACCGATCTGCTTCCGGGCATTCGCCTCGACCTCGTCTCGGCGAGCGTCGGCACCCAGGTTTCGATCAACTCCGCCCCGCCGGTCGAAAGCCTGCGCCAGACGGTCAACGACGTCGTCGACGCGATCAACGAGCTTCAGGCGTCGATCCGCACCGAAACCGATCCGGTCACCGGCCCGCTGCGCGCCGATCCCGGAGCGCGCTCGCTGGTCCAGTCGCTGCGCGAGCTGACGCTGCGACGGCTGTTGCCGTCGACCGCCACCGGCCCGGCAACGCTGGCCGAAATCGGCGTCAGGACCAATCGCGACGGTTCGCTGAGCGTCGACGCCGCGCGGCTTTCGCGCGTGCTCACCGAAAATCCCGAAGCGGTGGAGGCGATGTTCGCCTCGATCGGCGGGCTGGGCAGCGAGATCAACCGGATCGCCGTCGCCGCCAGCAGCCGGGTGACCGGACTGGGCGCCAGCGAGCAGCGCTACACCCGCGAACAGACGCGACTGAGCGATGAACAGGCCGACGCGCTCGAGGAAGCGGAGGCGACCCGCGTGCGCATGACCCAGCAATTCGCCAGCATGGATGCGCGCGTCGCGGCCTATCGCCAGACCCAGACCTATCTGCAGCAACAGATCGACAGCTGGAACGCGGACCGGAATTGATCATGGCACGCTACGCGACGGTCCTCAGCAATCCCGAAGCCACATATCGCGCGGTCGACCTCGCGGGGCGCGTCGGCGGCTCGGACAGCCACGGGCTGGTCGGACTGCTGTACGAAGAGCTGATCCGCGCCCTGCGCACGGCGGCTTGGGCTGCGGAAAACCAGAAGCTGGCGCTGAAAAGCGAGCGCGTGACCCGCGCTGTCGCCATTCTGTTCGCACTCGAAAACGGGCTGGATTTCGAACGCGGCGGCGGCGTCGCGGATACGCTCGCCACGCTCTATCGCGGCATGCGCGGCGACATCGTGTCGGCCAGCCTGGGCACCGATCCCGCCCCCTTCCGCCGCGCCGCCGACGACCTGGCCGAAATCTCCGGCGCCTGGGCGAGCCTGCGCGCAGCCTGAGCGGCTTCGCGCTACCGCGCGGCTCTGGCGGTCGGCGCGGCTTTCGGCTAGCGCCTTGCCGATGACCACGCCCCATATCGTCGCGATCGGCGGGACGCTTCGTTCGGATTCGAGCACCGCCCGCGCGCTTTCCGCTGCGCTCGACGTCGCCGCGCGCAGCGGCGCGCGCACCACGCTGCTCACCGCCGATGCCATCGATTTCCCCGCCTTCGATCCCGAAGCCGCGAGCGACAGCCCGGCGATCGTCCGGTTCGTCGCGACGATCCGCTCGGCGGACGGCATCCTCATCGGATCGCCCGGCTATCACGGCACGCTGTCGGGGCTGGTCAAGAACGCGCTCGACCATGTCGAGCTGACCCGCGACGATGCGCGCCCGTATTTCGACGGCCTGCCCGTCGGGATCGTCGCCACCGCGGCAGGCTGGCAAGCGGCGGTGTCGACGCTTCAGGCGCTGCGCACCGTCGTCCACGCGCTGCGCGGCTGGCCGACGCCGATGGGCATCGCGATCAACACAGTCGAATCGGGCCGCGACCTGACCGGCGCGATGCCGGGCATCGAGATCATGGTCGGGCAGATGCTCGACTTCGCGCAGCGGCGGCTGCCGGGCGGGTCCGCGCCATCGGCTTAACCAAATCGTGAAGGTCCGCCGCTAGGCTGCGAGCCTTCTATCGCGACGGACACGATAATGACTCAGCTGACGCGCATCAGCCCGGCCATGCGGGGCGCCCGCCCCACCGCCTCGGTGCTGGTCGTCGACGACAGCCGGACCGGCCTGAATGCGATGGGCGAACGGCTCAGCCAGGCCGGCTATGCCGTCGTGCTGTGCGATCGCGGCGCCGACGCGCTCGACCTGATCGCCGGCTGCCGCTTCGACCTGCTCCTGCTCGATGTCGTGATGCCCGAAATGTCGGGGCTTCAGGTGCTGGCCGAACTGCGCGCCTCGACCGAGACCGTCGACCTGCCCGTCATGATCGTGACGGCGTACACCGATCCGGCGATCGCGCGTCAGGCCATGGCGATCGGTGCCGATGATGTCGCCACGGTCCCGATCGATTTCGAGATGCTGACGACGCGGATGGAGCGGCTGCTGCATCGCGCCGCCCGGCTCAACGAACTCAAACGGGCCAACGCCGCGCTCGACGCGCGGATCGCCGACCGCGCGATCGAACTGGGCGAAGCCCGCGACCGTCTGGCCGCGGTGCGCGGCGACCGTGACCGGCTCGCCGCCTCGCTGGAGGCGCTGAACCGCCACGTCCAGACGCTTACTGCTCGAACCAGCGGCGACGAATGAAATAGCCGAAGGTGGCGAGCGCCACCAAAGTCGACGCCGCCACCACGCCCCAGAACGCCCAGGGTTCATGCGCATAGGGGATGCCGTCGACGTTCATGCCGAGCAGCCCGGTCAGAAAGGTCAGCGGCAGGAACACGATCGCCACCACCGAAATCGCCAGCGCGCGCTGATCGATCAGCTCGGCGCGCAGGTCGGTCAGCGTTTCGTGCAGCAGCGCCGCGCGTTCGCGAATCGCCTCCAGCTCCTCGGCCATGCGCGCGGCGCGATCGGCGGCGGCGTTGAGGTGCAGCCGGTCTTCCTCCTCCAGCCAGCTGAAGGGGAGCAGCGACAGCTTCTCGATCGCCACCCGCTGCGGGTTGAGGAAGCGGCGATAGCCGATCGCCTGCACCCGCGCGGAGCTGACCGCGCGGCGCAGCGCGAAGACCTTGCGCGCGTCCAGCATCTCCTCGCAATCGTCGAGGTCGTCGCCCAGTTCGGCGATCACGGGGTCCAGTTCCTCGGTGATCGCGACCGCGATCTCGGCGATCAGGTCGCCGGCATCGCGCACCTCCCCGGCGGCAACGCGCGCGCAGACCGGGCCGAGCGCATTGAGCGGCAGACGACAGACCGACAGGACGCGCGTGCCCTGCGCATGGATCCGGATCGACGCGAGCGGGTCGGACATCGTCATGTCGGTCGACGTCGACAGCCCGCGCAGGTTGACGAGCGCCGCCTCGCCCAGCGCGTCGCAGCGCGGCCGCGTCTCAGTGGCGGTCAGCGCATCCGCGGCGAGCTCGGACAGCTTCGCCACGTTGATCAGCCAGTCGCGCGCCGCCTGAGTCGTCTCGTGCAGGTGGATCCACACCAGCTTGCCGCTCGCCACGATCGCCGCATCGGGCGTCGCTTTGGTCACCTCGGCATCGCCGACAATATAGGCATAGCCCGCCATCAGCCGCGCTCCACGTCTATGGTCACACCCGGTCCCGGATCGGCCGGCGGCGCGGCGCACGCGATCCGCTCCGCATCCGCGCGGGCGCGGTCCAGAATGGCGGCGGCGACCCCCGGGCGGTGGGTGACGCGATCAGCGGCGGCCAGCCAGCGCGCCTCGCGCAGCGTCAGGTCGTCGGGATCGTCGCTGCGCAGCCGGATCGCGTGAAAGGCGGCGACCGGGGCATGGGGCTCGGCAAGCCACCGGTCGAATTGTGCCCGGCCGACCGGCGCGAGCGGATCGAGTGCCCCCCCGGCGCTCAGCGCGTCGGCGATCGCCCGGCGACGCTCGGCGGTGCTCGCGAACCGGTCACGCGCCGCGCCCAGCCACTGCGCCAGATCGCCCAGCCGCGCGGGCAGCAGCAGCTCGAGCCGCTGGCGCAGCGCCGCCGCCAGGCCGGCGGAGACACCGCCCGTCGACACCGCGACCAGCACCGGATCGCGGTCGACGATGGCCGGCAGCGTGAAATCGCACTGATCGGGGCGGTCGACCGCGTTGATCAGCACGCCGCGCGCGCGCAGCCGATCGATCGCCGCCCGTGCATCGCCGTCATCGGCGATCGCGACGATCGCCAGCCGCGCCGCGCCGCCATCGTCCTCGCCCACGATCCGCGCACCGGCACGTTCGAGCAATCGGCGCTTGGCCTCGGCGGCCTCGCCCTCGCCCAGCAGGATGACGGGCCGTCCGGCCACCCGCATCAGGAGGGGCAGGCCCGATCGCATCGGGTTCAGGCGTCCTGGAGCCAATCGGGCACGCGTTCGGCCGCGATCATCCGTTCGGGCGGGATGCGGTCGGCCACGACGGCGTAGCGGTCGCCCGACACCAGCACCTCGGGCACCAGCGCGCGGCTGTTATAGGTCGACGCCATCGTCGCGCCATAGGCCCCGGCGGTGCGAAAGATCGCCAGGTCACCCGGCGCGACCCGGTCGATATCGCGCCCCATGCCGAACGTGTCGCCGCTTTCGCAGACCGGGCCGGCGATGTTGGCGATCATCCGCTCGCCGCTTGGCCGGACCGCGACGAAATCGTGATAGGCATCATACAGCGCCGGGCGCATCAGGTCGTTCATCGCCGCGTCGACGATGACATAGGGATTGACCGCGCCGGGCTTGACCCACAGCACCTCCGTCAGCAGCACCCCGGCATTGCCCGCGATGACGCGCCCGGGCTCGAACATCAGCGTCACGTCCCAGCCGCGCGTCACCCGCGCGACCATCGCCCCGAACTCGGCCGGGGTCGGCATGACGTCGCCGGGGCGATAGGGCACGCCAAGCCCGCCGCCCAGGTCGACATGGCTGATTGCATGACCGGCCCCGCGCAGATCGGCGACCAGCTGGCCCATGCGGACATAGGCGCTTTCCAGCGGCGCCAGCCGGCCAAGCTGACTGCCGATATGCGTGGCTACGCCGCGCAGGTTCAGGCCGGGCAGCGCCGCCAGCCGCGCGAACACGCCCGGGGCCTGGTCGATATCGATGCCGAACTTGTTTTCCTTGCGCCCGGTCGAAATCTTGGCGTGGGTGCCGGCGTCGACATCGGGATTGACCCGGATCGTCGCGGGCGCGCGCACGCCGCGCGCCGCGGCGATCTCTGCCAGCGCCACGCCCTCGGCCTCATGCTCGATATTGAACTGGCCGATCCCGGCATCCAGCGCGGCCTCCAGCTCGTCGCGGCGCTTGCCGACGCCGGAGAACACGATGTCGGCGGGCGCGATGCCCCCGGCGATCGCGCGCCACATCTCGCCGACCGACACGACATCGGCGCCATAGCCTTCGCGCGCCAGCACCTTGAGCACGCCCAGATTGGGATTGGCCTTGACCGCGAACGCCAGGTGCGTGCGGTCGAGCCCCGCCAGCCCCTCGCGGAACACGCGGGCATGGCGCTCGAACGTCGCCTGCGAATAGACATAGACGGGCGTGCCGACTTCGGCGGCGATGCGCGGCAGCGGCACGTCCTCGACGTGGAGCACGCCGTCGCGATAGGTGAAATGGTCCATCGGGCTCCGGCGGGGCTAGCGGGTGGGTGGCAATTCGAACGGATCGGGCGCGCGCTCGACCGAATCGCGCAGCAATTCGTCGCTGCGCTGCGGGCGCTGTTGCGGCGTCGGCGCCAGCAGGTCACGCGATTTCGGGGTCGCGGTCGCGCCATAGGGTGCAACCGGCAGGCTTTCGCCCTGTTGCGGGCGCAAGTCACGCCGGGCACCGCACCCGCTGAGCGCCAGCGCACACAGACCCAGCAGCATCGCCATCCGCATCATCGCGCCGTCTCCTGCTCGCGCGCCGCGCGCGCCGCCGCCGCCGCCGCGCGCACCCGTTCGGGCGCAGTGCCGCCCGGGCTGGTGCGGCTGGCGACCGACGCGTCGACGCTGAGCACGTCATAGACCCGCGCGTCAATCCGCGCGTCAATCGCCTGCAAGGCATCGAGCGACAGCTCGTCCAGGCGCACGCCATCGGCTTCCGCACGCGCCACCGCACGCCCGGTGATGTGATGCGCCTCGCGGAACGGCACGCCGGCCTCGCGGACCAGCCAGTCGGCCAGATCGGTCGCGGTCGCATAGCCGCTCATCGCCAGCGCGCGCATCCGGTCGGTGCGGAAGGTCGCGCTCGCCACCATCCCGGTCATCGCCGCGATGCTGAGCGCGAGCAGGTCGTGCGCCTCGAACACCGGCGGCTTGTCGTCCTGCATGTCCTTTGAATAGGCGAGCGGCAGCCCCTTCATCGTCATCATCAGCGCGGTCAGCGCGCCGACGATGCGCCCGGCGTGCCCGCGTACCAGCTCGGCCGCGTCGGGGTTGCGCTTTTGCGGCATGATCGAGCTGCCCGTCGACCATTGGTCGGACAGCGCGACAAAGCCGAAGGGCTGGCTCGCCCAGATCACGAACTCCTCCGCCAGCCGGCTGAGGTGCAGCGAACATTGCGCCGCCGCCATCAGGTAATCGAGCGCGAAGTCGCGGTCCGACACCGAATCGAGCGAGTTTTCGGTCGGCCCGTCAAAGCCCAGCGCCTGCGCGGTCATCTCGCGATCGATCGGAAAGCCCGTGCCCGCCAGCGCCGCGCTGCCCAGCGGACAGCGGTTCATCCGCACGCGCGCATCCGCAAATCGGCTGCGGTCGCGCGCCAGCATGGCGTGATAGGCCATCAGGTGATGGCCCAGCGTCACCGGCTGCGCCGACTGCAGGTGGGTGAAGCCCGGCATCACGCTGTCGGCATGCTCGCCCGCGCGCGCGATCAGCGCGTCCTGCAACGCGCCCAACCCCTGGTCGACCGCGTCGATCGCGTCGCGCACCCACAGCCGGAAATCGGTCGCGACCTGGTCGTTGCGACTGCGCGCCGTGTGCAGCCGCCCGGCAACCGGGCCGATCTTTTCCGCAAGCCGCGCCTCGGTCAGCATATGGATGTCCTCGAGCGTCAGGTCGTCGGCGATGCCGTCGCGGGCATAATCCGCCGCCACCGCATCCAGCCCGGCCGCAATCGTCGCGGCGTCGCCCGCATCGATGATCCCGCGCGCGCCCAGCATCGCGACATGCGCCTTCGATCCCGCGATGTCCTGCCGCCACATTCGCTTGTCGAACGGGATGGAGGCATTTATCTCGCGCATCACGGCCGACGGGCCTTCGTCGAAACGCCCGCCCCACATCTGATTGGAGCCTGTCATGCGCCCAGTGATCGCGCCTCTCCTGTTGCTCGCGCTCGTGTCCGGCGGCTGCGATAGGCAATCGCCGGGCGCGGAGCAAGCAGCCGGGGACCCCGCCGGCAACATCACGCAAGCCGCCGCGCCCGCCGCGACCGGCAAGCTCGATCGCAGTCACAAGGGTGAGGCCGCGCCCGATTTCGCCTTCGCCACGCCCGACGGGCGCAAGGCGACGATCGCGGCATTCAGCGGCACGCCGGTGCTCGTCAATCTGTGGGCGACGTGGTGCGCGCCGTGCATCGCCGAAATGCCGACGCTGGATGCGCTGGCGGTGCGCGAAGGCGACAGCTTGCGGGTGCTGACGATCAGCCAGGACCTGGACGGCGCGGCCAAGGTGACGCCCTTCTTCGCGGCGCGCGGGTTCAAGAAGCTGGAGCCGTGGCTGGAGCCCGACCTCCAGTTCAGCACCACTATGCAGGCCAATCTGCCGACGACGATCCTCTATGACGCGCAGGGCCGCGAAGTGTGGCGCGTGGCGGGCGGCATGGACTGGGCCGGCGCGGAAGCGGCCAAGCTGATCGCCGAGGCCGGATAGGCGCGCTTGCAAATATCAATGTCACCCCGGGTCGAGGCAATCCCGAGAGCCGGTCCCGGATTGAGAATTTGATCGCCCCGAAGCCCTCACCTTCCCGTCACCCCGGCCCTGTGCCGGGGTCCACGGTGCCGAGAAGGGCCGTCGCTCGCCGGTTGGCGCCGAGCCAATGCGCGGGGCAAAGGGAGCGCGCCGATGATGGAGCCGTTCGGGTCGCGCGGTGGACCCCGGCACAAGGCCGGGGTGACGAGGCGGGATAGGCGCGCTTGCGGATATCATTGTCACCCCGGGCTTGACCCGGGGTCCCGCTGCCTTGAGCCACGGCGCAGAAACGGGACCCCGGGTCAAACCCGGAGCCACGATTGGCTTGTGTTGCGCTCTGTTTCCTACACCGCTTCCCCCGCCCGGTTGCGCCGGTTAAGGACGGTGCGATGTGGATGCTGCTTCAATTCCCGCTCTGCCCCTTTTCGCGCAAGGTGCGCCTGCTGCTCGGTGAAAAGGGCGTCGGCTATGATCCGGTGCGGGAATCCCCCTGGCTGCGTCGCGACGAGTTCCTCGACCTCAATCCCGCCGGCCAGACGCCGGTGATGGTCGACACCGAACGCCAGATCGTGCTGATCGATTCCGCCGCGATCTGTGAGTTTTTTGAAGAAACGATCGATCGCAACGCGCTGATCAACGGCACCGCGATCGACCGCGCCGAAATCCGCCGGCTGGTCGCATGGTTCGACACGCAGTTCTTTCGCGACATCACCGGGCCGCTGCTGGTCGAGCGCATGGAAAAGCGCATCGTCCACCGCATGAGCCCCGACGCGCGCGTGCTGCGCGATGCGATGAAGGCGGCGGTCCAGCATCTCGATTATATCGACTATCTGCTCGATCACCGCACCTGGCTGGCCGGTTCGACGATGAGCCTGGCCGACCTCGCCGCCGCCGCGCACATCTCCGTCGCCGATTATCTGGGCGGGATAGACTGGAAGAGCCATGAACAGGCCAAGCGCTGGTACATGGTGATGAAAAGCCGCCCCAGCTTCCGCCCGCTGCTGTCCGAACGGATGGAGGGGATCACCCCGCCCGCGGATTACGAGAAGCTGGATTTGTGAGGGGTGGGTTTAGGCTAGTCTGTCGAGCGGCTGACTGACCATTTAATTTGATCGTCACCCCGGCCTTGTGCCGGGGTCCACCGCGCCGCACGTGCTGGCACCAGATCATCGCGTGATGACACGCCTTGCAACCCGGCCCCGGCCTCAATTGGCTTGCGGTGTGCTTCGCGGGGTGGTGGACCCCGGCACGAGGCCGGGGTGACGGAGTGGAGAGGCTTCGGCTCGTATTGAGCTCCCCCTCGACGACCCACCGCACATCCCGCTAGGGGCTAGGGGATGAACGAACACGCCAAGCCGCCCCTCACCCCGCCCGTCGCCCCGCAGCGTCCGCACCGCTTTGAACGCCACGGCATCGCCATCGATGATCCCTGGGCGTGGCTGAAGGACCCGAAATACCCGGACGTCACCGACCCGGACGTGCTCGGCTATCTCGAGGCGGAGAATGCCTATTTCGAGCAGGTGATGGCGCCCTTGAAGCCGCTCGCCGACACGCTGTTCACCGAGATGCGCGGGCGGATCAAGGAAGACGAGGCAACCGTGCCGCAAAAGGACGGCGACTGGCTGTACTGGACCGATTTCGAGGAGGGCGGCGAGTATCGCCGCTGGTGGCGCAAGCCCGTCGCGGGCGGCGAGGCGCAGTTGATCCTCGACGAACCCGCACTCGCGCAAGGCCTGGAATATTTCCGGCTGGGCGAGATTTCGGTCAGCCCGGATGGACGCCTGCTCGCCTATGCCACCGACACCAACGGGTCGGAGCGGTTCGAGGTCAAGGTCAAGGATCTGACCACCGGCGAATTGCTGCCCGACACCATCCCCGGCATGTTGTCCGACATCGTCTGGACGGCAGACTCGCGCGCGTTCCTCTATGGCGTCGCCAACGCGCAATGGCGCACCGACAACGCCCGGCTGCACCGCATCGGCACGCCCATTGAGGACGATATCGAGCTCTATCGCGAGGCCGACGAAGGC
>NZ_LSKG01000075.1:0-7399 GCF_001557005.1 Sphingomonas sp. CCH15-F11
CCGCGGGCTCGCCGAAGTTGAAGGTCAGGCCGCCGAGGATGCTGTGCGACCGGAAGCGCGAGTCGAGGCTCGCACCGGTGGCCGCAACAACGGTCACGTCATCGGCGTTGAAAAAGCGATACTTCACGCTGACGTCGACATTGTCGGAGAGCGGCGCGCGCACACCGGCCAGAACCTGCCAGGCAAAGACCGTGTCGCTGTCGTCGAGCAGAACGCGCGGCAGAACGCCGAAATCGCTGTACTTGACGCGTGCGACACCGACGCCGCCGCCCACAAAGCCCTGGGCACCGTCGTCGGGCCCAAAGTCGATCAGGCCGTTGGCCATGAAGCTCAACGCCGACGAGTCACCCGTGGCCGGGTTCTCGTAGATGCCCGCCGGAACGCCGCCGACCGGGATGGTCAGCTGGTGCGCATCGACGCTCGCTTCGCGATAGCCGACTTCGGCTTCGACGCGGAACGGCCCGAAGTCATAGCCGATCGTGGCATCGACATCCCAGCCATAGTCATTGTCGGTGGACAGGATGTTCTGGCCAGTGCTCGACAGGTCGAAATCATGATCTTCAACGATCATCGCGCCGCCTTCGACGCCCACATACCACGCGTTGTCGCGGGCGAGGGCGGGAGTAGCGAGCGCGGTAGTCGCAAGCGCCAATGTGATGGCAAGCTTCCGCATTGTAATCCCCTTTCCTGGTTGTCCTACGGACAGCGCAAACTCCCTACTCGGGTGTTAGTTTCCGTGCAAGCGCACAATATCGTCCGTTGTTGCGCGATAGACACAATCAAGCTGCAGCAATCAGACCATGTGCGCGGAGTGCGGAAAGTAGTGCGGCGATCGTGGCACGCGCCTGTTGGTCCACCACCGCACCGCCGGATGGGTCCGCGATCGCGGGCTGGCGCGCCCCGACGACCTGCATGCCCGCGACCTGGAAACGGGTACCGCGAAGCTCGCCCTGCGACCACTCCGCACCCAGCCATGTCAGCATGACTCCGTCGACGATCGACCATGCCGACATGCCGACGGTGGGCACGTGGTGCCGCCAGCCGCCGGTCGTCCAGGTCGCGATCTGGCCCTCCCGTCCGGTCCAGACGTCGGTCGCTGGCGCACCGACGATCCAGCAGTCGCCAGGCGTGGGATCTTCCGGAGGCAGCCCGGTCGTCCCGCGCACCACGAGGTGGAGCAGCGTGTCGATCGCGACCAGGGCCTCGTTGTGCGTCAGTTCCTTCTGCGCCTGTCCGGCATAGAGCATCGGAAGCGAGAACCGGGGGGTCTTGTCGTCATCCATGGGTCCACCTTTCATGAACGGGTCATTGCTGTGCGGAGATGATCAGCGGGCGGGATGCGCCATGCGTGCCGAGCTGTCTGACCTCGGCGCTCGCCAGCGCCGCGGCGACGGCGGGATCGTCAACGGCCAGGGCCGGCATGGACACCTCGGCCACCACCACGTCGCCATCCGCCCGGTGCAACGTGACCCGATAGCGTTCCGCGTCTTCGCCCAGCGGCACATCGGCGCCGTCGATCCAGGTCCAGCCGCTGCGGCCGCGGCGCCGCCACGACAACATTAGGGCGTCGCCCGGCGTGCGTTGCCACGTGCCATGGACCGGCGCGGGCGGCACCAGCGACCGACCATCGATCCGGACCGTCGCGCGCGACGGGTCGGGCCGGTCGCCGATCCCGCTCGCCTCGACCTGCATGTCGACGCCAATCAGCGCGGGCGACAGATCGATCGACCGCAACGCGTCGCGGTCGAGCAGGACGAAGCGCTCGTCCGGCTGATGCGTGCCGATCGCCCATTCGGTGCCGCGCCGTCCGCGCCACAGGCGCGACAGCCGCCATCGGTTCGCCCCCAGCGGCACCGCCGATCCGAACTGCACCAGCTCGTCCCCGATCAGCGCCGCGTTGGCACCTGCCGCCAAAGCACGGTCATCCGCATCTTCCAGCATCATCGCCGCGTTCAAGAGTGCGACGACGATCTCGTTCCGCCGGTCCTCGATCGTGGCGGGACCTTCGCGCAGCGGCGTCGCGACGCTGCCGATCACGCTCGGCGGGGCCGTGCGGCCTTGCGGCGTCCAGCGCGCGCCATCGGGACTCGTCGCGATCGCCGCGCCGCGCCAGCCCGACGACGTGCCGGCGGCCGCGATCAGCAACTGCGCGCGCTCGACCGGTGCATCGTCGATCAGCGGCGCCTCGGCGATCGCCAGAACGGTGGGCCCGTGGACCAGATCGGGCGCGGGCGCGACCCGGCCCGAAGAACCGGCGTCGATCACCCCCGCGCCGATGATGCGCCGCAGCTCGAGCACGACCGTCATCGCTTCCAGGGTCCAGCCGGTCACGCGCCAGACCCCGGGCTCGCCCTCGATGGCGACCCGCGATCCGGGCGCGATGTCGATATCGCGCCAGTCCAGCGTCACCCGGCGCTGCTCGCGCTCGCGGTCGGCGCGGATCAACGCCTGTCCCGCAAGCCGGCGTGCGTCGCCAGGGGTCACCACGGCGGGAAGGTCGATGCGCAGCACGCGCCGCGCGGCCCCGGTACGCACGATGCGCTGGACACTCGACTGGTAATCGCGTGCGGCGTCATAATGCGCGACCGTGACCGTGCCGGGCGTCGTCTGCGCGGACGCGATACGGCGCTGCCGACGTGCCGCGCCTGCCCCCCCGCCTTCCACCGCAGCGCCCGCGTCGCGGATCAGCCGCGCTGCGCCGGTTCCGGCATCGGGGCGCAATCCGCCGTCCTCCGCGACGAACCACAGGCCGTAGGCGCTCGCCAGACCTTCCGCGAGCCCGCGGATCGTCGAACCATATGCCGAATAGCCGGTCACCGTTTCGCCGGTCAGCGCGGGGGTGATCTGCCCCTCGCCGACCTCTGCCAGGATCGTACCGACGTCCAGTGGCAACGCCTCCGCCACGACTTCAAAGGTCAGCGAAGGGAGACGATTGCCGAAATCCGCCAGCTGAAGCTGCTCGAACACGACATAGGCGCAGCCGGCATAAGCGGGTGTCGCCGCGCTTCCCTCGACCGCCGCGATCAGCGGGTCGACCGCCTGCGCCTCGCCGCCGCGATGCAGCCGAAAGTCCGCGACCTCGCTCTTGAAATCGCCTGCCGCGCCGCGCAACAGCCGTCCGTCGGCCCAGATCCGTCGCACCTCGCGCACCGGCCGTGCCGACAGCAGTACCGCAAAGGACGCCGAATAACTGTAGGTGGTGGTCGCCGCGACACCCTTGCCGCCGCCGCTGCGGCCGCGCGCCTCGATCAGGTCGGTCGACCAGATCACCGATCCGGCAACGCGCATCGTTCCAAAGATGTGGGGAATGGCCGTACCATAGCTCGACGTCTGGACCGCCAGTTCGGTCAGGCGTGGCCCCTCGCGCCGTCCCGGCCGGAACAGCACCGCATTGTCGACCGCCTGGCCCAGCAGCGATCCGACCGCCGCGCCGATCGGCCCGCCGATCGCGCCGCCCGCCACCGTCAGTACCAAGGTCGCCATCTAACTGTCCTCCAACCCCGTCCGATAATGCCAGCGACGACGGATCGGCCATGGCGGCGCGCCCGGTCGCTCGACGACGCGGCGCAGCCACGCGTCGGCGTGGATCACCCCCGTGCCGCTGTCGATCGCCAGGTGCAGCTGGCCCGGCCCGGCCTGGGCCAGCAGGATCGCGCCCGCACCGGCGGGGCCGGGTTCCAGCCCGGCCAGCTTGGCCCAGTCGTCGCCGATCCCGGATTCTCCGGTGCGCAGCGCGTAGCCTGTGGGCACCGGCCCTGAATATCCCGCGCCCGCCAGCGCCAGCGCGACCAGCCCCACACAGTCGAGCCCGTGCGCGATCGTCCGGCCGTGCAGCCGAAAGGGCGCGCCGACAGCGGCGCGCGCCGCCGCGACGATCCGCGCCTCGTTCATCCGCCCGGATAGCGCGTGAGCAGGTCGATGCCCGGCAAGTGCGGTTCGCCGCGGAAATTGGCCGCGTTGGCAAAACGGTCGCGGCAGGTCTCCAGCCGCTTGTCGCACCCCTCGGTGATCTCGATCCGCGCGTCGCCGCTCGCAAAGCGCGGCGGGCGGCGCAGCGTCACCACGTTGCCGTCGGATGCCACGACCTCCTCGGCCAGCCCCGAATTAGCGCCGGTCAGCCAGCGGATGCGCCCGCCCGCCCAGCCATTGGCGACCGGCTCGGCGATGTCGAGGGTCAGCACCTCGTCCTGCCCGTCGGTCACCCGACCCATCCGGACGCGCGCAGCCATCGCCACCCGGCAACGCCGGTCGCCCAGCTCAGCGCGGCACGTCGGCGATGTCTCCTCGCTCGCCGGCGCGTCCAGCAGCGCGGCGATGCCCGTCAGCTCGGCCGCGAACCCCGTATCGGCCAGCTCGACCGCACCGATCTCGCCCTCGCCCAGCGGCACCGCCTGATGGCCGGGCTGCGTCCAGTCGACCGCCGTGATCGTCACGCGCGCGCCGTCCCAGCGTCCGGCGATCAGGTCGGTGGCGCTGATCGTCCCGTGGTCGATCGCACCGCGCACCTCCATCGTATCAGCGTCGAGCGCGTCGCTGCGCTGGATCGCCGACGGCGTCATGCCCGGCGCAGCCCGATAGATCAGCCCATCGCGAACCAGGTCGCGATCGTGCGAGGTCAGCCCGATCGCCACGCCATCGCGCCGCTCGATCCGCCAGCACAGCGCCAGCGTGGTCACCTCGCCGGCCAGCCAGTCGATGCTCATGCCTCGCGCACCTCGACCAGCGGCACGCTGGCCGCCACGCCCGCCAGGAACGTCGCGCGGCTGACGCTCAACTGGTCCTCGGCGAAACGCACCGGCACGTCGAACCGGAAGCCCGCAGTGACGATCGCACCGTCGGGCGGCGCGTTGTCGAGCGACAGCCATCCGCCCGCTTCGACCACGAACGCGCCGGTCTCGACCCCATCGATCGCGACGCGCACGCTGCCCGCTACCGGCCGGGTGATGCGCCGCTCGGTCTCGCCGTACCGCTTGATCAGCGCAAAGCGCGTCATCACGCCGTCACCGGCCCCCAGCGCCTGGTCGGTCGGGCCGGGCGCACCATCATCGTCGCGCGACGATGCGTCGAACGGGTCGCGCAGGCGGAAGCCGCGCGCCGGCCCCATCCGCGCGCGAAAGAAGGCGAGCAGTTCGGCGATGTCGGCTTCCGATCGCACGCCCGGCCCGGCATCGTACCGCGTTCGCGCCGCCGCCCAGTTGGCGTTGCGCTTTTCCTGTCCGCCCGCGCTGCTGACGATCGCGGTCGACCATTCGGGGATCACTTCCGCCTCACGCCCCAGCGCCAACGGGAACAGCACGTCGTCGAACGGCGTCACCGCATCCTCCTCCACATCGAAATGAATGAAGCCGTCGCGCATCATCTGCGGCAGCGCCCAGATGAAGGTCGCCGCGACGCCGCGCGCCCGCGCCACTTCGGCGGCCGCGTCGATCGCTGCCCATTGCGGCGCATCCTCGGGCTTCAGCACGAAGCCCGAAAAATAATGTTGCCGCTCGACCGGATAGCCCAGCCGAACAGTCGCCGCCGCCACCGCCCGCGCGCTTGCGCCCGTATTGCCGGTCGCCGCCCAGTCATAATCCTCGAGCTGCAGCACATCGAACGCCGGGCTTGCCCAGCCGACCGGCAGCGCCGCGCGTTTCCACTCGGGCGCCGCTTCGTTGAGGATGGTGGGCAGATAGGCGAGCAGCAGCAGCTCCGCCCCCGGCGCCGCCGCCCGCACCGCGTCAGCCAGTGCCGCAGTCGATTGCGCCAGCATCGCCCCCGCCTGGTCGAGCAGTTCGATCTGCGCGGCCGACAGCGGCACGTTGACGTTCGCAATCTCCGGCGGCGTACCCCCGAACGCGGCGCGCGCGGCATCGTCGTACAGGCACGGCCGCCCGTCGAGCATAAGCCACCACCACGGCTCGCCGATCTGGAACCGCACCCGCGCCCCGCCCTCGGCGGCAATCGCAACAAAGGCCAGCGCCACCGCGCGCAGATAGCTCATCGCCGCCGCGCTCGCCGGCGACAGCAAGGTCGATGGCGGCACCCATCCGGTCAGCGCCGGCGATCCGTCCCAGGCGCGCTGCTTCCAGTCCTCCCAGCAATGCGCGTCGAACAATTCGTAGCTCAGCGACCAGATGATCGCATAGCCGAGCTCCGCCGCCCGCCGAGCAAAGTCGCGGTGCCACGCGATGCATGGCGCATTCAGCGCCCCGCCATTCAAGCTGACCAGCAATTGGTCACCCGAGGCCTCAAGCCGGAAATAATGGCTCATGCCGACATAATGGACGATCGCATCGCGATAGCCGAGATGAAGCGCGTTGTGCAGCACCCGCGCCGGGGTCAGGTTATAGGTATCGTCATAGCCGTTGGCGATGCCCAGCCCATGTTCGGGCACGATTGCATCGCCGATCGCCAGCACCGATCCCGGCCCATCGCAACGGATCTCGGTCAGCTCCGCCCAACCCTCGGCGGGCGCGGGCAACAACGCATCGCCGTTGGTATAGCCCGGCGGCACCAGCGAGATGAACATGCGGTCGACATCGCCCGCAAACACCGGATCGGCCTCGCCCGGCAACAGGAATCCGCCGTTCAGCGCCGCGAAGTCGAGCGTGATCGTCGCATCCTCGGGCATGCCGGTGGCATAGTTCCACAGCCGGACATACCAGGCGCGCGGCGCGCCCGCCGCATCGCGCCCCTCGATCGTCAGCGTCGGGCCGTTGATCGCATCCAGCGGCAGGATGCCCGCCGACCGCCAGCGAAAGCGCAGTCGACACCCCCGAAAATCGCGGTCGGTCGCATAACGGAGCAGGGGATGGTCCCAACAGTCCTCCGCTTCCCAGATCAGCCCGGCCAGATCGTCGGCGCGATAGAAGACCGCATCGACCCGCATCGCGTCCGGCGCGGTCGTCACGACGCTCGCCATCATCGGTCGCGGGAAATTGACCGTCCAGTACCGCGGATCGAACCGCGTCAGCACGCCCTCGTCCTGCACCGTCCGCGACCGCATCAACCAATGCCCCACACCTACTTCCGTTGCCCCCAAAGCGTCGCCCCGGCGAAGGCCGGGGCCGCCAGCCCGGACGCGTCGCCCCGGCGCAGGCCGGGGCCTCAGGCCAATTGCGCCCTAAGCCTCCACCAACGCCGCCCGCACCGCCCGCGCCACTTGCCGGCTCGATTGCGCTAGCGCCCGCGGCGCGTCCCCAGCGCCGGCATTGACGGTGATGGCCACCCTGACCTCGCGCGCGCCACTCGCCTGTGGCACCGCCACCTGCCCACTCGCGGTCGGCACGAACAATTCCGGCCCCCGCTCGCCCACCCAATAGGGCCGGCCGGGCGCCACCGGACCGCCCGTCGCCCGTCCCGGCGCACCGAACAGCCCGGCTGCCACCCCGACCAGGCTGCCGAGCAGCCCACCGCC
>NZ_LSKG01000076.1:0-876 GCF_001557005.1 Sphingomonas sp. CCH15-F11
CACCAGTCCTTCGCCGGCCAATGCACGGCCTGCCACACGCCGGGCAAGGGCGTCGAAACCCGGACCTGTCTCACCTGCCATGCGGGCACGGATTTCGGGACGAAGCAGTCGACGCAGTTCCACGCGAAAGCGACGCAGTGCACCTCCTGCCACGTCGAACATGAGGGAGAGCGCGGCATCATCCGCATGGATCACGCCGCCTTGCTCGACATGGCAAAGTGGCGGCAGCCTTTGGCGGGCATGTCGACAAACATTCGAAGCGTGACCCCCGAGACCGCGCTCAATTGCGCAAGCTGCCATGCGTTCCGCGATCCGCACCAGGGCCTGTTCGGCACCGACTGCGCGAGCTGCCACAAGACCGACAGCTGGAAGATCGCCAATTACCGCCATCCATCGGTCAATTCGACGCAGTGCGCCGAGTGCCACAAGGCGCCGCCCAGTCACTTCATGGAGCATTTCAGCATGGTCTCGCAGCGCGCAGCCGGATCGAAAGCGCGCGTCGACCAATGCTATGCCTGTCACGCCACCGACAGCTTCAACAATATCCGCAAGCGAGGCTGGTATGATCACCATTGAGGCCGACTGGCTGAGCGCCTTCTTCCGGCTTGCGGTGATCGGCCTGGAACTGGCGGGCACGCTGACCATCCTCGTCGGCGCGGGGCTCGCAACCTTTCTGTTTGCGCGGCGGGCGAGGGCGGGCGACCGAACCGAGGCCTATAGCGCGTTCCGATCGGCGCTCGGCCGCAGCATCCTGCTCGGCCTGGAATTTCTGGTCGCCGGCGACATCGTCAAGTCGCTGGTGATCAACCCGACGCTCGACGATCTCATCGTGCTGGCCGGGCTTGTGCTGGTGCGGACCTTCCTGAGCATCTCGCT
>NZ_LSKG01000077.1:0-4199 GCF_001557005.1 Sphingomonas sp. CCH15-F11
GCGCCAGTCGATCGGGTAAAGCCAGCGATGTTCGCGCGCGATCGGCATGACGATTCTATGAGTCACGACCGAGCGGAACGAAAGCAGAAAATTCGCTGTATTTATCTATCCAGCGGCAAGCGCCTATCATGTGATCCTGCACGTAGGTTTTGCTTGGGAGGTTCTATGACGACTCTCACCCGCAAGTGGCGGGCGTTTGATCGAACCGTTGAAGAAGTGCGCGCCAAATTCGCGGACTTGTCGCCGGCGAAGCTGGAAGCCCTGATCGATGAGGCCGTTGCGGCGACGCGTCAATCCGCCGAGCGAGAAGGCGGGCGTCTCCCCCCTTCCCTATCATAGCGCGTCCGGGCTGCCTCTATCCCGCTGGCTTTGCAGCCCGGCCACGCTGTTCCGTTCGTTTATCCATCACTGAACCACTTCGATGCCCTTGCGGCGGATGACATTCAGCAGCGCGAGCGCCGGTCCCTTGGCTTGCTTGGTGCCCCGTTCGAGCTGCGAAACATAACCCGTCGTAAGGTTCAGGTATTTGGCGAGCGCGGCCTGACTCAAATGCGCCTCTTCGCGCACGCCGCGAATTTCATCGGGCGTGATCGGCGCGGCCGTAGGCGGCGCATCCGGCCCCAGGTGGCGGACGGTGATCTTCCGATAGGTGTCATCGCCCATCAGACCAACGCTGTGCATGTCGTCGGCCGTCTCGAGGAGCGCCTCGGTCAGCGTGCTAAGCGTCTTCGCCATTCTCAATCTCCTGTAGCTTGCCGATGCTCACGGCTTCATCAAGGGCGGTGTCGTCGTTCGCCAGGAACTCGGCGGCGATGTCCCGCAAGGTCTGCAATTCGTCGTCATCGATGTTCTCCCGCTCGCTCTTGGCAAAGCCGTAGAGGAAAAACGCCCGATCCTCCGTCCGATAGGCCACGATCATGCGAAACCCGCCCGATCGTCCCTGCCCTGGTCGCGCGACGCGCTGCTTGATGAGGCCGCCACCCAGATCGGCGTCGATAAGCCCACGCTCGGCTCGCTCGATCGCCTCCTTCAAATCCGCGTCACTAATTCGTTCACGTCGGACGAACCGCGCGACCCATTTGGTTTTGAAAATCCGCACGGCATCGTCCTATAATACCCAGAACTATAGCACACAGGCAGACACTTTCAACCCGCTTAAGCGATGGTGCGCCTACCGCTTCGCGGCACCGTGGCTCCTACCCGCTTCGCTCCCCGAGTCCGCGAGCGGTCTCGGCCTGTCGGTGACGATCCACTGGCGGGGTAAGTCGTGATCCCCTTTCATTCCACGCTGCATATCTGTATACAAGTATAAATCTATACCTGTAGGAGTGTAGCATGAAGGTTCTCGCCATCCTGTCGCAGAAAGGCGGCGTCGGAAAAACGACGCTGGCGACGTGCCTTGCCGTGGCGGCCGAGCAGGCAGGCAAGGAAACCGCGATCATCGACCTAGACCCGCAGGCGACAGCATCGTTCTGGAAAGATGTGCGCCAGCTTGACACGCCCGCCGTCGCCTCGATCCAGCCGGTGCGGCTCGCGGCGATGCTCAAGGCCTGTGCCGACGCCGGCACGGACCTTGTGGTGATCGATGGCGCGGCCGTCGCGCGTGATGTTGCCTATGAGGCCGCACGGCACGCCGACTTCATCCTCGTGCCGACGAAGACGGCGGTGTTCGATACAATGAGCATGACGCACACGTTGGACGTGGTGCGGCAGCTCGATCGCGCCTTCGCCGTCGTGCTGACATTCGTCCCGCCCCAAGGACAGGAGACGGGCGATGCGATGAAAGCAGTCGAGGAGCTGGGCGCGGCGGTCTGTCCGGTGACGATCGGCAACCGCAAGGCGTTCTTCCGCGCGCAGGCCACAGGCCAGGCAGTGCAGGAGTTCGAGCCGAACGGCCCGGCCGCAGCGGAAATCAACCGCCTATACGAGTATACGGTTATACGCCTATACGATAAGGCGGAGGTGGCGTGATGGCGAAGGGCAACACGCTCCAGGCGATGCTCGACCGGGCCAAGGCCGGCGGTGACACGTCGGCGACGCCCGTCCCGACCGTTGCGCCAATCCCCGCCAGACCCGCGCAGGCCGGGCGGCAGGGGACCAAGCTGATAGGGGGACATTTCGCTCCCGAGGTCAGCACGCAGCTCCGTATTCTTGCGGCCGAGGAGGGAACGACGGTGCAGAGCCTGCTAGGTGAGGCGCTGGACGATCTTTTCGTGAAGAAGGGCAGGGGCCGCGTCGCACGTAGCGTATAGGAGTATACAAATATACTGCTATACTTGCATCATCGAAAAGTGAATTTTGGGGCAGCGCCTCACCTTTGCGCGGCGGGCGTGCTGAAATCCACCAGCACGGGCAGCTCGGGAATCCCGCCACGCAGCTTAGCGCGTCGCACGATGCTGTGTTGGTCGATCAGGTTCTGTGCGTCGCGCTTACCGCTGGACGTTTTCGGGAACCAGTGGAGCGCCACCCGTTCGACCTTGCGCCCGTTCTTGATCGGCGTGAAATCGACATAGAAGGGGCAGAGCTTGTTGATTTCCTCGACAGCGACCTTGAGGCAGTATTTGTTCAGATCGGCGAAGCGCTCAAGTTTCCCCTCGGGGACGTTGAGCAGGCCGCGCACCTCCTCGATCGTGAACTCCTCTTTCTGCTTGTATTCCAAACCGATGCGACGCTCGATCATTTCATAGAGGCAGAGGGCGTATTTCGACTCAAAGCAATACATTACCTGCGTCTTGAGACGGGCATAGACCTGACTGTTCCGCAGTATCTCGATCAATTCTTCGGGGATGCGGTAGTGAAGGAAGCCGTCCTTTTCGAGGCTTTCATCGCTGGGGCCGAGGAGCTGGACGCGGCGCTTGTAGCTCTTGCCGTCCTTGCGGATCGTGACGATCGCGATAGTGCCCATGAGACGTAGCAGCGAGCTTTCCACGCGCTCGTTGCCCTGGTGCGTCCCTTTCAGTCCCGACTTCGCAATGCGATGGATGATCGGCTCGCCAATACGCTCCCAGGCATTGGCGATGAGCAGGTTGTAGATACGGCGATCAGCGAGGGTGAGGGGGCTTAGCTCGACGATATCGACCAGCTCGCCGGGCTTGACGATTTCCCCGTAATTGGCGGGATCAAAGGGATTTCCGCGCCCCTTTTGCGCCAGCGTGCGGAAGGACATATCGACCACGGCAGGTTGGGACATAGGCTTGACCAACGGTGAGCAAGAGGGGCTTATCGACTCACCCTAACCGCGAAAAGTGAGCCAGGCAAATGTTCCGGCTCCCCGATGGAAACGGTGAGGGGGCTACCCCAAAACTCACCGTCACCGCCGACCCGGTTGCCCGGCTACCCCGAAGCTCACCGGACCCGGCCCGAACACTCACCTTTACCGACCCTAAAACTCACCGCACGCTACCCCGAAACTCACGCGACTCGACCCCAACGCTCACCGTTGAAGTCGTTTTTCCGCAGAAATCCGGGCCTTTCAGCGCCCTGAATCTTGAATCAGAAGAATTAGAGAATCTGAACCGCGAAAGGTGAGCTTTGGGGTAGGCCAGTCTGTGGATAACCAGCGTCAGGATACAACGACGGAATCGGCCTAACGGCCGATGCGCTATTTGTTGCGTGCCGGCTACGCCGTCACCAGAGCGGCGCAGGCTAAGCGGGAAGAAGAGGGCAGGATTTAGGGCTAGAGCATGACCGGATCACGTTGAAGCGTATCCGGAGTTGACGAGATAGTTTCGGCATTCGTCGGGTGTGAAGTAGTCGAGCAGGGATCCGATCCGCCTCCAGGTTGCCTCTACGGATCGCTCATCGGCTTTGCGCAGCAGCGTTTTGAGCTTGGAGAACATCTGCTCGATCGGGGCGGTGATGCGGTCGTGCCGCAGGGCGGCGATGAAAGTCAGTGTGCGCCAGCGGCCGTGCGGCACCTTGGCCAGCAGGCGCTCCCCGCGCGGGCTTCGGCCGTGGGTCCGCGTCATGTTGGTCTTGGCCCAGGTCTCGTCGATGAAGAGGGGAGGGGACACGCCTTCGTCCAGCATCATGTCGAAAAACGCATCATCGTTCGGCGTCGGGACCATGTCCTCGATCACGAGGTTGGCGCGCGACTCCGCCATGTCCTCCCGCCACATGGCGACTTCCGCGGGCGTGCCTCGCACGAAATCCATCGCGCGGACTTCGGCGCGGATCGCCTCGATATCGAAATCGCTCAT
>NZ_LSKG01000078.1:0-453 GCF_001557005.1 Sphingomonas sp. CCH15-F11
ATCACGATCCGGGTGATAACCGGCCGCGCAACCGGAAGGCGTTGCGCCAACGGCGCCGGCGATGCTCGGTCGCATCGTGGACCATGTGGCAGCGTTGGCAGAGCGCGGCGAGGTTGCGCGGCCGGTTATCACCCGGATCGTGATTGAGGTGCGCGCTGGCGAGGACGACGCGCGTGACCCGCATCGAGGGGGGCGGGTCGATACCCACGAACCCCGGTTGCGCGCGCACCAGCTCGTCCGGCGACGACAGGCGACGAATCTCCCTGCCCCGCCCGTCGCGCCAGCGCGCGGCGTCCTCGTCCCACCAGATACCATTGCCGAGGTGCAGCACGTCGCGGCCGTGCGGGCGACGGCAATGCTCGCAGCGCCCTTTGGCGCGGCCGAAACGGATGAAGGCGGACAGCTCGCGCCAGTCGATCGGGTAAAGCCAGCGATGTTCGCGCGCGATCGGCA
>NZ_LSKG01000009.1:0-3139 GCF_001557005.1 Sphingomonas sp. CCH15-F11
CACCCATTTGTTCGCCCTTAGCGTGCAGATACGCCACTTTCGTGTAGTCACCCCATATAGCGCCAGTTCCTCGCCTGGACGCGGGCCGAGCCGATACGGTCGTCCCAAACCTGGGCGGCGCGCTGATAAGGGGTCTCGGGCTCGGGAGCCTTTCCGTAATGCGTAGAGGGTCTTCGGAACATCAGCGGTCGCTTTCAGAGAGGTTGATGGAAGAGCCGCCGCCATGGCTGTCGCCGCTGCGGACGGCATGGACGGTGGTGGAAACGGCGTGGCTCATCTGCTGGGAGCGTTTCATGCGCTGGGCCCAGGCGGGCGGCGTGTTTGAATTGCCGGCGGCGGGCGCGGCCTCGTCTGAGCCGCCGCCGATGGTGCCCATGGTCGAGGAGCCGCCGGTCGCCTCGAAGGCGGACTTGGCGCCCTCCGAGAAACTGGAGCGCATGCTTTCGGTCGAGCGTTCAGCGGCGCGGCGGAGCGGCGATGTTGCAGCGGAACCGGCGGCCCGGGCGACGCCGCCCAGGCCACTGGCCACACCTGAGGCGCCCGACTGCCCTGCGGCGCCCAGGCTGTAGGCGGTGGAAGCGCCGCCCGCGAGGGCGGCGCCCCCGCGAGCGGCGGCGGCCGCGCCTCCTGCCAGCGCGGCTCCTCCGGACGCCACCGCTCCAACCGTGGCGGCGCCTGCGGCGACCATGCCGCCCGCGGCTAGGCCGGTTCCGATGGCGGCGCCCGCGCCGAGCTGGGGTCCGCCAGAGACGAGACCGTTGGCGATGCCCGGACCGAAGATGCCAAGACCGAGCAGCGTCAGCGCCGCGAGCACGATGGCCATGGCCTGATCGATGGTGGGTGTTGCCCCGCCGAAGCCGGCGGTGAATTCGGAAAACAGGCTCGACCCGATGCCGATGATGACGCCGAGGACGAGCACCTTGATACCTGAGGAGATGACGTTGCCAAGCACACGCTCGGCCATGAAGGCGCTCTTGCCGAACAGCCCGAACGGGATGAGCACGAAGCCCGCCAGCGTGGTGAGCTTGAATTCGATCAACGTCACGAAGAGCTGGATGGCCAAAATGAAGAAGGCCAACAGCACCAGCGCCCAGGCGAGCAGCATCACCGCGATCTGGATGAAGTTCTCGAAGAAACTCCAGTAACCCATGAGATCGGATATGGAATCGAGCAGTGGCCGGCCGGCATCGAGGCCGGTCTGGGCGACGCGGCCGGGCCGCATCATGTCGGCGACGGTGAAACCGGTGCCGGAGGCTTTCAGGCCGAGGCCAGCAAAGCTCTCGAAGATGATGCGGGCCAGGTTGTTCCAATTGCCGATGAGGTAGGCAAAGACGCCGACGAACAGCGTCTTCTTCACCAGGCGCGCCATGATGTCTTCGTCGGCGCCCCAGCTCCAGAACAGCGCGGCGAGCGTGACGTCGATCACGATCAACGTCGTGGCGATGAACGCAACTTCGCCGGAGAGAAGCCCGAAGCCGCCGTCGATGTAGCGGGTGAAAACTTCCAGGAAGTGGTCGATGACGCCGGTGCCGCCCATGATCTCAGCGCGCCTCGTTCGTGTGGGAGTCGACGGCCGGCACGGGCTCCTTGACGATGGGCTCGCGCGTGACCGGCGGATTCTGCGGGATGTCCTGCGGACCGGGCGCCTGCGGCGCCGGCTGCGACGGCGTGAGGAAGCGGTCGCGGTTCTCCGCCCAGGTCTGCAGGCACTCGCTGTCGCTGGTGCCGGCCTCGCCGAGCCGCTGGCAGCGGCGCAGCTTTGCCTTCAGCGGATCGGCCGCCGCTTCCGCGGGCACCGCGATGCTGCGGTAGATCGGCGGCTCGTCCTTGCGGGCGAGTTCGATGGCGGTGGCGGTGACGGCGAAGGTCACGAAGAAGATGGCGCCGATGCGCGCGAGGATCTTTCCGTCCATCGTCGCGCCCTCAGTTGCCGTTCTGGAACATCTGCGCGTTGCCGGGCTGGTAGCCCGAGCCCGGCGTCAGGAAACGGCGGCGCTGCTCGCGGCCCTGTTCGGCGGCCGCCGACCGCTCGGCTTCGGCGAGCGCCTGGGAACGGCCGTTCGCCGAGACGACGGCGGTCAGGTCCGCGAGCTGCTGGGCCTGGAGTGCGAGAAGCTGGTTGCCCGCCTGGGTGGCCTGCAGCGCGCCGGTGGCGCCCTGGCTCTGGCCGACCAGCGCCGACATCTGGGTGCGGTTGGTGTCGATGTTGCCGACCACGCCGGCCTGGACGCGCATGGCGTCCTGAAGGCCGGAAACGGTGTTGTTCCAGCGCTCTTTCGCCTGGGCGATGAGCTGCTGATTGGACGCGCTCATCGAGGCGCTTCCGGCCCCGTAATTGGTGCGGAACGCCTGATCGATGTTCTGGACATCGTAGGCGATGCGCTGCGCCTGCTGCAGAAGCTGTTGGGTGCGCTGGACCGATTGCTGGAGCTGTTGCAGCGAGGAGAACGGCAGGCTCGCGAGGTTGCGGGCCTGGTTGATCAGCGAGGTGGCCTGGTTCTGGAGCGAGGTGATCTGGTTGTTGATCTGCTCCAGCGAACGCGCCGCCGTCAGGACGTTTTGAACGTAGTTCGTCGGGTCGTAGACGATCCATTGCGCCGAGGCCGGCGCGACTAGCACCGGCGACGCAGACAAAGGGATGGCGAGGACGGCGGCGGTGATCGCCGCGCGGGGAATGCGCAGTTTCATGGCAGGCTCTCCAGGTTGGTGAGGTCGGGAATGAGGTCGACCGCCCATGTCGCGCCGCGCAGCCGCAGCCAGGCGGCGAGGAATCCCTTGCGGCCATGCTCGGTGACGATGCGGTCTATGGCGGCCTGGTCGGTCTTCGACGAGGCGGCGCAGAGCGCCAGCGCGACGTCGGACAGGCCCAGCTCGAACAGGCGATTGCCTCGGCGGGACTGGCAGTAGTAGTCGCGCTTGGGCATCGCCCGCGCGAGGATCTCGATCTGGCGCGAATTGAGCCCGAAGCGCTGATATATCGCCGTGATCTGCGGTTCGATCGCGCGCTCGTTCGGCAGTAGCAGCCGGGTCTGGCAGCTTTCGATGATGGCTGGCGCGATCGCCGAGCCGTCGATGTCGGAAAGCTGTCCGTCGTCAGAACATTTGGCACAGGTCGCGGCGTAAATTAGCGGAGTGCGGG
>NZ_LSKG01000079.1:0-7164 GCF_001557005.1 Sphingomonas sp. CCH15-F11
GGCGGGCAAGCTGGAGCATGCGACCGCCCGCGGCCCGAACCGATTCGGGCATTTCGCGATGCAGGTCGTGCAACAGGCCCAGCGTCCCGTCATCGAGCGGCGCACGGCCCCGTGCGATCAGATCTACGAGCTGGCGCCACGCGGTTTCGCGCGCGAGCGAATGGCTCAGATCGGTCGCGAGAACGGTGGCGAAAGTGTCGTCGAAGCGCACGCTTGGAGCCCGGAGCCGCGCCGTTGATTCGGGGCGTGACGAATCCTTAACGACGCCGGTCCGATGACGGAACCACTCATTTTTGGCACGTCGCATAGTGGGACAATTGCGTTGGCGCGCAATTATCTTATAGGAACGGCATCCCCCGCTGTTCGACGATTTCGGAGTTACGACACATGGCCTTCGACCGGATCGACCGCCAGATCATGGCCCTGTTGCAGGACGACGGCCGGATGACGAACGTCGATCTGGCCGAACGGGTTGGGCTCACCGCCCCGCCCTGCCTGCGCCGCGTGCGCGCGCTGGAGGAGGCGGGCGCGATCAAGGGCTATCACGCCGCGCTCGATCCCACCCAGCTCGGCTATTCGATCACCGTGTTCGCAATGGTCAGCCTGAAAAGCCAGGCGGAGGCCGATCTGGCGGCGTTCGAAGCGCATGTCGGCCAGATCCCCGAAGTCCGGGAATGCCACATGCTCAACGGCGAGATCGATTTCATCCTGAAGATCGTCGCGACCGACCTGCGCAGCTTCCAGGAAATGCTGACCACCCAGCTGCTGACCGCGGACAATGTCGCCAGCGTCAAGACGTCGCTGACCATCCGCACGGCAAAGCAGCTGCCGGGGATTCCGGTCTAGACTGACCGGGAACGATCACCGGCCGGGGAACATGGGTTCCGCCGGCCGGTCGTTTACGTTGGGCTCAGGATGCGGCCGCCGGCGCCGGCGCGGCCGCGCGGGTATCCGCATAGAGCGTCCAGAATGCTGCAAGCTCCTTGCGCAGCGGATCGCTGACCCCCGCGAGGATCTGCTTCGCCTCGGCCTGCTGGCCCGACTGGGCGAGCGCGGCGCCCAGGCTCACCGTCGCGGCCGCCGTGTTCACCCCGCCCTTCTGGAGCGCGGCGCGATACAGCGGCACCGCCTTGGCGAACTGCTTGGTGCCCAGATAGGAATTGGCCGCCAGCAGCGCGAGCTTGCCGTCCTTGGCCGCCATCGCCTCCTTCTCCAGCGTGGCGAGCGATCCCTCGCGCGAAATCGCCTGCTTGGCGGCGGTGTAGAGCCCGTTCAGGTTGCTCGACGCCGGAACCTTGCCCGACGCGCGCCCCTCGTCGATCACCGCGACCGTCTCATAGCGCAGACCCGCGTTGTTGGCGGCGTCGGCATAGAGGATATAGTCGTTCTGGTCGGCGAGCGCGTTGGTCGCGCGCATCAGGCGATACAGCTCGATCCGGCCCTCGCGGTCGAGATCGTCGACCCCGCGCGAGCCGCTGGTGCGATAGATGTTGATCGCGGTGCGCCAGTTTTCGGCGGTGGGATAGGCGCGGACCAGCCGGCGCAGCCATTCGGCGAGCTGCGCTTCGTCCTTCGCCGCCTGCAGCTTGCTCGCGGCATAGCGATACCATTGTTCGGGGGCCTTGGCCGCGCCGCCGGCCTCGCGCTCGGCGATCGCGCGCTCCAGGTCGGCGATCCCGCCGTTCAGGTCCCCGCTGTCGACCTTTGCGCCTGCGATGCGCAGGTTCAGGTCGGGATCCTGGAAACCCAGCTCGCGCGCCTTGATCAGATAGGGCAGCGCCTGCGCGGGCTGCTTGCCCTCCAGCGTCGTGACCCCGCGAACATAGTTGAAACGGGCAAGGTCGGTCGCCGGCGTCTTGGGGCTGGCGATCAGCGTGTCGAGCGCGCGCACCATGCCGGGCGTGTCGTTCTTCTTGTTGGCGATCTGCAGGCGCAGCTGCGCGGCGAAGTATTTTTCGTCTTCGCTCTTCATCACCGCCTCCGCGGCGGCGAGCTGCGTCTCGGCGGTGGCGATGTCGCCCGCCTTGGCGGCGGTGTCGCCGGCGACGATCGCGTCACGGAATTCCTTGCTGATCTCGACCTTGGGCGCTTCTTCCTTTTTCTTTTTCTGCGCTTCGGCGGGCGCGGTCGCGACGACGGAAGCCGCACCGAGCACCAGGGCCGACGCGATCGCGGCTGACGAAAGCAACTTCATTTTCGATATCTCCAGTTCCTGCATGCGGTCACCCGTTGACGCCGCTGTAATTCGCGCAACGGGGGCTTTCAAGCGATCGACGCTCGCACCGCCTTTCGGTTCCCACCACTGAACCGTGGTTGAATGACCGGACGCCGGATTGGCGGGGCACCCCTGACCCCTTGGCCGTTTTGACCGGCGCACCCGCACCCGCTAGCTGCGGCGGCATGATCGCCATTCTGTCCCCTGCCAAGACGCTCGACTATTCCGGGCAGCTCCCCGACCGGCCGGCCTCCACGCCCCGCTTCGCGGAGGATGCGGCGACGATCGCGCGCGGCGCCGCCCGCCTCTCGGTCGCCCGGCTGTCGAAGCTGATGCACATTTCCGACAAGCTGGCCGCGCTCAACGCCGGTCGCTTTCGCGGCTTTGACGACGCGCCGTCGCGCCCGGCGCTGTTCGCCTTTGCGGGCGACGTCTACCGCGGGTTCGAGGCCGCGAGCCTCGAGCCGGAAGCGATTGCCTTCGCCCAGGATCATGTCCGCATCCTGTCCGGCCTCTACGGCCTGCTGCGCCCGCTGGACGCGATGCGGCCCTATCGCCTCGAAATGGGCACGCGCTGGGCACCCGGCAGGGCCAGGGATCTCTATGCCTATTGGCAGGACCGCATCGCGCGGGAAATCGCCGCGGACGCCGACGCGGCGGGTACCGACACGATCCTCAACCTCGCCAGCCAGGAATATTGGGGCGCTGTCGCCGGCAGGCTCCCCGCCGGCCTGCGCGTGATCGAGGTCGATTTCCGCCGCGCCACCCCGGACGGCCCGCAGTTCGTCAGCTTCGACGCCAAGCGCGCGCGCGGCATGATGGCGCGCTGGATGTGCGAGCATCGCGTCACCGATGTCGACGCGATGCGCGGCTTCGACAGCGACGGCTATCGCTTCGACGCCGCCGCCAGCACCGACGATGCGTGGCGCTTCGTGCGCGGGGCCGGCGCATGACCGGCAGCGCGGTGGTGATCGGCGCGTCGGGCGGGATCGGCGGTGCCTTTGCCGACGCGATCGAGGCCGAGGGGACGTTCGCCTGCGTCTGGCGCTTCGCCCGCAGCTTCGACGGCGATCGCCACCTCGACCTGACCGACGAGGCGAGCATCGCGGCCGCCGCGGCCCGCGTCGCCACCGGGCCCGCGCCGACGCTGGTGTTCGTCGCGACCGGCATCCTCCACGACGATGCGCGCGGCCCGGAAAAGGCGCTGCGCGATCTCGACGGCGACTGGCTGGCGCGGGTCTACGCGATCAATGCGATCGGCCCCGCGCTGGTCGCCAAGCATTTCCTCCCGCTGCTCCCGCGCGAGGGCAAGCCGGTGTTCGCCGCCCTCTCGGCGCGCGTCGGCAGCATCGCCGACAACCGGCTCGGCGGCTGGCACGGCTATCGCGCGTCGAAGGCCGCGCTCAACATGCTGATCCGCAATTTCGCGATCGAATCGAAGCGGCGCAGCGACCGTTCGATCGTCGTCGCGCTGCATCCCGGCACCGTCGACACCGCGCTCAGCCGGCCGTTCCAGGGCAATGTCGCACCCGGCAAGCTGTTCGACGCCGAGCGCGCCGCGCTCCAGCTGCTCGACGTGATCGAGGGGCTCAAACCCCAGGACAGCGGCAAGCTCTTCGCCTGGGACGGCGAGGAAGTCCCGTTCTGACGAGGCGTCGCCCCGGCGGAGGCCGGGGCCTCTTGCAGAAAGAAGAGCTCTGCTGGCCGGCGGCCCCGGCCTCCGCCGGGGCGACGGCTTCTCACGCGCACGCGCGCACGCGCGAGACTTGGCAGTCACGTCGCCAGGGTCTAAGACCGACCCAGAACTGACACACTCTTCCGAAAGCGCCAGCATTTGACCGACGAGACGCTCCTCGCCGACCCCTCCGACATCACGCCCATCTCGATCGTCGACGAAATGCGGTCGAGCTATCTCGACTATGCGATGTCGGTCATCGTCGCGCGCGCGCTGCCCGATGTCCGCGACGGGCTGAAACCCGTGCACCGCCGCATCCTCTATTCGGCCTATGAAAGCGGCTATGTCGCCGGCAAGCCGTATCGCAAATCGGCGCGCATCGTCGGCGACGTGATGGGTAAATACCACCCGCACGGCGACAGCTCGATCTACGAGGCGCTGGCCCGCATGGCCCAGGACTGGTCGATGCGCGTCCCGCTGATCGACGGCCAGGGGAATTTCGGGTCGATGGACCCCGACCGGCCCGCCGCGATGCGCTACACCGAATCGCGCCTCGCCCGGATCGCCAACGCGCTGCTCGACGATCTCGACAAGGATACGGTCGACTTCGTCCCCAATTATGACGGGTCGGAGAGCGAGCCGTCGGTCCTGCCCGCGCGCTTTCCCAACCTGCTCGTCAACGGCGCCGGCGGCATCGCGGTCGGCATGGCGACCAACATTCCGCCGCACAATCTGGGCGAGGTGATCGACGCGTGCCTGGCGCATATCCAGCGGATGCTCGACGGCGACGGCCCGATCTCGCTCGAGGAGCTGATGGAGATCGTGCCCGGCCCCGACTTTCCGACCGGCGCGGTGATCCTCGGTCGCTCGGGCTGCCGTTCGGCCTATGAAACCGGGCGCGGCTCGATCATCGTGCGCTCGCGCCACATCACCGAGACGCGCGGCGAGCGCCGTTCGATCGTGCTCACCGAAATCCCGTTCCAGACCGGCAAGTCGGGCCTCGTCGAAAAGATCGCCGAGGCCGCCAAGGACAAGCGGATCGAGGGCGTCAGCGACATCCGCGACGAATCGAACCGCGAGGGCGTCCGCATCGTCATCGACCTCAAGCGCGACGCGACCCCCGACGTCGTGCTCAACCAGCTGTGGCGGCACACGCCCGCCCAGTCGAGCTTCCCCGCCAACATGCTGGCGATCCGCGGCGGCCGGCCTGAGCTGCTCAACCTGCGCGACATCATCGAGGCGTTCGTCAAGTTCCGCGAGGAGGTCATCACCCGCCGCTCGAAGTTCGAGCTCGCGAAAGCGCGCGAGCGGGCGCATCTGTTGCTCGGCCTCGTCATCGCGGTCACCAATCTCGACGAGGTGGTCAGGATCATCCGCGGCTCCGCCTCGCCGGTGGAGGCACGCACGAAGCTGCTGATGCGCGAATGGCCGGTGGCGGAAATCGCGCCCTATATCCGCCTGGTCGAGGCGGTCGAGCATGAGGTCGAGGGCGACGTCTACCGCCTCTCCGATGCCCAGGTCCGCGCCATCCTCGACCTGCGCCTCCACCGCCTGACCGCGCTCGGCCGCGACGAGATCGGCGACGAACTGAAGACGCTGGCCGAATCGATCGCCGAGCTGCTCGAGATCCTCGCCAACCGTGCCCGCCTCTACGCGGTGCTCACCGACGAGCTGCGCGCCGTGCGCGATCAGTACGCCACCCCGCGCCGCACCGAGATTGCCGCCGCTGCCGACGGGATCGAGGACGAGGACCTGATCGAGCGCGAGGAGATGGTCGTCACCGTCACGCTCGAAGGCTATATCAAGCGCACTCCGCTCGACACCTTCCGCGCCCAGGCACGCGGGGGCAAGGGCCGCGCCGGCATGGCGACCAAGGACGAGGACGCGGTCACCAACCTGTTCGTCACCTCGACGCACACCCCCGTCCTGTTCTTCTCGACGCTGGGCAAGGTCTATCGGATGAAGGTGTGGAAGCTGCCAGAGGGCGGCCCGGCCACGCGCGGACGGCCGATGATCAACCTGCTGCCGCTCGCCAATGGCGAGACGATTTCGACCGTGCTGCCGCTGCCCGAGGACGAGGCGGAGTGGGGCAAGCTCCACGTCATGTTCGCCACCGCCCGGGGCTCGGTGCGGCGCAATTCGATGGACGCGTTCACCAACGTGCCCTCGAACGGCAAGATCGCGATGAAGTTCGAGGGCGACGACGCCGACGACCGCCTGATCGGCGTCGCGTTGCTCGACGAGAATGACGACGTGCTGCTCGCATCGCGCGACGGCAAGGCGATCCGCTTCCCCGGCGACGATGTCCGCGCGTTCCAGAGCCGCGCGTCGACGGGCGTGCGCGGCATGACGCTCCGCGACGGAGACGAGGTCATTTCCCTGTCGATCCTCCACCGCTCGGGCGCGAGCGCGGAGGAGCGCGAGGAATATCTGCGCTTCGCCCCGTGGAAGGGCGAGCGCGAGGGCGAATGCGCGCTGTCGGCCGACCGCTTCGCCGCGATGGTCGAGCGCGAACAGTTCATCCTCACCGTCTGCGCCAACGGCTATGGCAAGTTGAGCTCGGCCTATGAATATCGCCGCACCGGGCGCGGGGGCCAGGGGATCGTCAACATCGACAACATCGCCCGCAACGGCCGCGTCGTCGCCAGCTTCCCCGCGCGCGTCGCCGACCAGCTGATGCTCGTCACCGATCAGGCCAAGCTGATCCGCATCCCGCTCGCGTCGCTGCGCGTCATCGGCCGCGGCACCGCCGGCGTGCGCCTCTTCGACGTCGCGCCCGGCGAGCATGTCGTCGGCGTCGCCCGCATCGACGAGGATCAGGAGCCCGAGAACGAGGCCGAGGCGATGGTCGCCCAGGACGTCGCGATCGACACCGATCCCGCCAAGTCGGTTCAGGTCGACGACGGCACCGGGACGGACGATCCGGCGGACGAGGAAGAGGCGGAGTAGAGCCCCTCCCGTTGAGCTTCGCTCGCCTTCGGCTCAGGGGAGGGGTTGGGGTGGGGCCCTGTCCACCGCGCACGACATCACGCCGCATTGCTACCCGCTGGTTTCGAGCAAACCGCTGCCTGTTTCCCGTCACACCCCGCTCGTTTCGAGCGGATGCCTGTTTGTTTCGCACCAAACCCCGCTCGTTTCGAGCGAAGTCGAGAAACGCGAATGGCACGCGCACCGAGACGTTTCTCGACTGCGCTCGAAACGAACGGAACACGAGAAATAGGCGTAGGCCGCCCCATATCCCACTTCCGGAACCGCGCCACCCCGAACCCACCCC
>NZ_LSKG01000080.1:0-17175 GCF_001557005.1 Sphingomonas sp. CCH15-F11
ATCCGGTCGCGATGCCGGCTGCTGCGCTTCGCGGAGCTGGGCGACGACGACATGGCGGCGGTGCTGCGCGAAGCGGTGCCGGAGGCGAGCGAGGCCGAGATCGCCGCGCTGGTGCGCGCCGGCGCGGGATCCCCGGGCCGCGCGCTCGCCTTTGCCGGGCTCGACATGGCGGCAATCGAGCGCGACCTGGCCGAGATCGCGCGGACCGGCGACCCGGACAGCGTGATCCGGGTGAGGCTGGCCGGAGCGCTGTCGGGCAAGGCGGCGCAGGCGCGCTATGAAGCCTTTCTGACGCGGACGCCGAGCTTCATCGCGGAGCAGGCGCGCGGCCGATCCGGAGGGGCGCTCAAGACCGCGCTCGACGCCTATGCCCGAACGCGGTCGATCGCAGCCGCCGCGATCGGCCTGTCGCAGGACGTGGTGACGACCGTGTTCGAGCTGGCCGCCGAAGTCGCGACGCTGGCGCCGACGGGGCTTCAACCCGGCGAGACGATGCACTAGGGCAAGGCGATGGCCGACCCCTATTACATCACCACCGCGATCCACTATCCCAATGGCCGCCCGCATATCGGCCACGCCTATGAGATGATCGCGGCCGATGCGATCGCGCGCTTTCAGCGTCAGGCGGGGCGCGACGTGCGATTTCAGACCGGGACCGACGAACATGGGCTGAAAATGGTCCAGACCGCGCGCGCCCAGGGCAAGGAGGTCCGTGCGCTGGCCGATGAAATGTCTAACTATTTCATTACAATGGCGGACATTCTTGATATTTCGTGCGATCGCTTCATCCGCACCGTCGAACCCGATCATCACCGCGCGAGCCAGGCGATCTGGCAGGCGATGGCGGACGCCGGCGACCTGTATCTCGACCGCTATGAGGGCTGGTATTCGGTCCGCGACGAAGCCTTTTACGAGGAAAAGGAACTCGTCGAAGGGGAAGGGGGCGTCAAGCTGTCGCCCCAGGGCACGCCGGTCGAATGGACGACCGAGGAGACGTGGTTTTTCCGCCTGTCGAAATATCAGCAGCCGCTGCTCGACTTCTACGCCGCCAACCCGGATTTCATTCGTCCGGACAGCCGCCGCAACGAAATCCTGCGCTTCGTCGAGGGCGGGCTGGTCGACCTGTCGGTCAGCCGCACCAGTTTTGACTGGGGCGTCCCCGTGCCGGGCAGTCCGGGGCATGTCATGTATGTCTGGGTCGACGCGCTGACCAACTACCTGACCGGCGCGGGCTATCCGGACGCGCCACAGGGCGACCGCTACTGGCCCGCCGACCTGCACCTGATCGGCAAGGATATCGTGCGCTTCCACACGGTTTACTGGCCGGCGTTCCTGATGTCGGCAGGGCTGCCGCTGCCGCGCCAGGTGTACGGCCACGGCTTTCTGCTCAACCGCGGCGAGAAGATGTCGAAATCGACCGGCAACGTGGTCGATCCGATCGCGCTCGCCGAACTGGTGGGCGTCGATGCGCTGCGCTATTTCCTGCTCCGCGACATCAGCTTCGGCCAGGACGGCACGTTCAGCGACGAGGCGATCGCGACCCGCGCCAATGCCGACCTCGCCAACAGCTTCGGCAACCTTGCCCAGCGCACGCTCAGCTTCATCGCCAAGAATCTGGATGGCGCATTGCCCGACGCGGGGCGGGGCGACCCGGCCGACAGCGCGCTGCTGACCCAGGTCAACGATGCGATCGCCGACTTTGCGGTGCAGTTCGCCGATCTGGCACTGTCGCAGGCGATCGAGGCGTGGATGCGTGCGGTATTCGCGTGCAACCAGTATATCGATGCGCAAGCACCCTGGGCGCTGCGCAAGACCGATCCCGAGCGTATGCACGCGGTGCTCGGCACACTCGTCCGCGCGATCCGCCAGCTTGCCATCGCGATCCTGCCGGTCATTCCGGGGTCGGCGGGCCGGCTGCTCGACCAGCTGGGTGCGGCGGCGCGCGATCACGCCGCGCTCGAGGATCGCGACTGGTACGGGCGCCAGCAGGCGGCGGGCTTCCGTCTTTCGCCGCCGACCCCCATTTTCCCGCGCATCGTCCTGCCCGAACCGGAGGCGGTGTGAAGCTCGCCGACAGCCATTGCCACCTCAATTACAAAGGGCTCGTCGAGCAGCAGGGCGAGGTGCTGGCCCGCGCGCGCGATCGCGGGGTCGTCGCGATGCTCAACATCTCGACGCGCGAGCATGAGTGGGACGACATACTGGGCGTCGCCGAGCGCGAGCCCGATGTCTGGGCGACGATCGGCATTCATCCGCATGAAGCCGACGCGCATCCGCATGTCGACACCGAGAAGCTGGTCGCACGCGCAGCCCATCCCCGGGTGGTCGGGATCGGCGAGAGCGGACTTGATTATTATTACGAGCATAGCGACCGCGATCGGCAGAAATCGGCGTTCCGTGCGCATCTGGCGGCATGCCGTCACACCGGTTTGCCGATCGTGGTGCACACCCGCGATGCGGAGGACGACACCGCCGAAATCCTGACCGACGAGCTGGGGAAGGGGGGCTTTCCCGGCGTTATCCACTGCTTCACCGCCAGCGCGGCGTTCGCGCGGATCGCGCTCGACCTCGGCTTCTACATCTCGATCTCGGGGATCGTGACGTTCAAGAATGCGCGCGCGCTTCAGGACACGGCGAAATGGCTGCCGCGCGACCGGCTGCTGATTGAAACCGACGCACCGTTCCTCGCCCCGGTGCCCCATCGCGGCAAGCCGGGCGAGCCGGCGTTCGTGGCCGACACCTGCCGCTTTCTGGCCGAGCTGCGCGGCGAAGATGCCGAGCAGCTGGCGGACGCGACGCGCGCGAATTTTCACCGCCTGTTCGCCAAGACGCTGGCAGGGGCGCCCGACGGAAGCGGCACGGCGTGAAGCTGCGGCTGCTCGGCTGCGGGACATCGTCGGGGGTGCCGCGCATCGGCGCCGACTGGGGACGGTGCGATCCCGACGAGCCGCGCAACTGGCGGACGCGCACCGCTGGCCTCGTGTCGACCGAGCGCACCCGCGTGCTCGTCGATACCGGGCCCGACATGCGCCGGCAGCTGATCGACGCACGCGTGGCCAGCGTCGACGCGGTAATCTGGACCCACGCGCACGCCGATCATGTCCACGGCATCGACGATCTGCGCCAGCTGTTCCACAACTCGGGCGCGCCCGTCCGCTGCTTTGCGCGTGCGGCGACGATCGAGGATCTGCGCGCCCGCTTTGCCTATGTCTTTCACGGCCGCGCCGGCTATCCACCTGTCGCGACGCTCGATCCGCTGCCCGACCGGATGGAGATCGGCGACCTGGTCGTCACCACGGTCGATCAGCCGCACGGCGCGATCACCAGTGCCGGGCTGTGCTTTGCCCATGAAGGCAAGCGCATCGGATATTCGACCGATTTCAGCGGAATGACCGACGACATGCGGCGCGTGTTCGACAGTATCGACGTCTGGGCCGTCGATGCGCTGCGTCGTGAACCGCACCCGACGCATCCGACGCTCGATCAGGTCGTGGCGTGGGTAAGCGAGCTCGGCGTGCGGCACGCGGCGTTGATCCACATGGACAACAGCATGGATTACCGAACGCTTTGCGCCGAACTGCCCGAACATATCCGGCCCGGCCATGACGGGATGGAGTTGATACCGTGAGTGAACAGCAGGCCATCGGGCTGATCGGCAGCGTCGGGTTCCTCGTGCTGGTTCTCGCGTCGCTGGCGGCACGCCGTCCCAATATGTCGCTGGTCCTCCGTTCGGCGCTGGGCTGGATCGCGATCGCGGCCGTGATCGCGATCCTCGTCGCGTTTCGTGGCGAGATTGGCGGCTTCGTCAACGATGTCGGGGCGCGGCTTGGCTTTGCCGATCAGCGCACGCGGGGCGGCGCGT
Organism: Sphingomonas sp. CCH15-F11; assembly: GCF_001557005.1. NCBI lineage: Bacteria > Pseudomonadati > Pseudomonadota > Alphaproteobacteria > Sphingomonadales > Sphingomonadaceae > Sphingomonas > Sphingomonas sp. CCH15-F11. The sequence continues at coordinate 3,863 of NZ_LSKG01000080.1, forward strand.
TGCGCATTCCGGCATCCGATGACGGCCATTACTGGGCCAATGTGCGAATCAACGGCGTGGCGCGCCGGATGCTGATCGACAGCGGCGCGACGACCACGTCCTTGTCGGTGGCAACCGCGCAGGCGGCGGGAGTCGCGGTCGATGATGGCGGACTGGTCGCGGTCGTCGACACCGCCAACGGACCGGTGGAGGCGCGGCGCGCGCGGATCGACCGACTGGAGGTCGGACCTATCCAGACCGAGGACCTTGGCGTGCTGGTCGCGCCCAATTTCGGGGACGTCGACCTGCTGGGCATGAACTTCCTGTCGCGCCTTGACAGCTTTCGCACCGAGCAGGGGGTGCTCGTCCTCGAACCCGCCGGCACCACGGCGTCAGCGGAGGAGTCGAACTGAATGCGCTTCGCCATTTTACATAATGTATATTATCGGACTTTGCGATATGGCGCTGAGGCAGGCCCGGGATCGTCACCGCGCCCCGTCAAGCCCCTCTCTCGTGTCGCACGGGTAACTTGCCCCGCCAATGCGAGCGTCGGCGCATGATCGAACGCCTTGTCGCAATCATGGCGCGACTGCGCGATCCCGAGCATGGCTGCGAATGGGACCTCGCGCAGACTTTCGCGACGATCGCGCCCTACACGATCGAGGAAGCCTATGAAGTTGCGGACGCCATCGAGCGCAACGACATGGCGGACCTCCAGGACGAACTGGGCGACCTGTTGCTGCAGGTCGTCTTTCACAGCCGCATCGCCGAGGAAGCCGGCGCGTTCGACCTTGCCGACGTGGTCGCCGCGATCAGCGACAAGATGGAGCGCCGCCACCCGCACATTTTCGGCGACGGAACCAACCCGGGCTGGGAAACGATCAAAGCACAGGAACGTAAACAAAAGCAGAACGATCCGAGTGCGCTGGCGGGTGTTGCCGCGGGCCTGCCCGCCCTGCTGCGCGCGGAAAAGCTTCAGAAGCGCGCCGCGCGCGTCGGCTTCGACTGGCCCGACGCACAGGGCCCGCGCGCCAAGGTGGTCGAGGAGATCGCCGAGCTGGACGAAGCTACGTGCGACGATCAGCGCGCCGAGGAGTTTGGCGACTTGATGTTCGCGCTGGTCAATTGGGGACGCCATCTGGGGATCGATCCCGAGACGGCATTGCGCCAGGCCAACATGAAATTCGAACACCGGTTCCGCGCAATGGAGGCCCTGGCGGACGGCGATTTCGCTGCGCTCGGGCTCGATGCCCAGGAAGCGTTGTGGCAGCGGGTCAAGGGCTGACCCGCCGTCTCGCGCGTCAGAATTCCTCGCCGGGGTCGACCCCCCACAGGCTTGCCTGCTCGATATAGCCGGTCCGGCCGCGCACGTCGAACAGGCACCACCCCGCGCGGCATTCGTCGAGCTTGCCGACCACGCCCGGTGCAGCACGCCAGTTGATCTTTGCACCGGGGCCGGGCGTCGCCCGCATCGGCGTCACGCCGCCGATCACGACCCCGGTGCGCTGGCTGCTCAACAGATTGACCAGCATCCATCCCTGGGTGCCGTCCGGATCCTCGATCTTGCGCCAGTCCTTGTAGATGTCGACGACGCGGATCGGCAGGTTGTCGCGCCGATAGAGCCATATCGCCGGATAGTTGCGCCCCGGCCCGGTACGCATCATCGCCCGGTCGGCGGCGATCGACGCGAAATACGGCGTCTTGCGCCGCTGGGCGTCCGCAGCGCCGCCGATGCCGGGCAGCACGAGCAGGATGGTCAGCAAGCGCCAGGGAAACCGCCTCGCCATCGGCTCAATCCCCTGTCAGGATACGATCGACCAGCTGCTTGACGGTCGGCACGAAGCCGTTGGAATAAAAGGGATCGCGCTTGAACTGATAGGCGGCATGGCCGGCAAACATCAGATTTTGCTCGGTGTCGCCGCCATGCGCGATGTCCTGAAGCGTCTTCTGGATACAGAAGCTGCGCGGATCGACCGGCCGGCCGGTCGAATTGGTTTCGGTATCGGCCCAGGACGAAAAGGCGCACTGGCTGAGGCAGCCCATGCAGTCCGCCTGGTCCTTGCGAATTTCCGCCTTCTCGGCGGGCGTGACGAACACCAGCGTATTGTCGGGAGTCTTCAACGCTTCGGTAAAGCCCAGTCCATGCCATTCGCGCGCGCGGAGCAGGTCGCCGCGCGTCACCCAGAAATTCTTGCCGCGCACGCCCACGTCGAGCTGGAAGGTGTGATCGCCGGCCTGCTGCGTCGAAAACGGGATCTGACGCTCCGACCGCGCTTCCAGGTTGCGCAGGAACGGGTTGCGCACCGCAGAGGAATAGAAGCCGGTGGGCGAGAATTTGTGGAGGAGCACGTCGCCTTCCTCGATCGTCATCAACCGGGCTTTCCAGGCGTCGGGGATCGGGCTTTCCTGCGTCAGCAACGGCCGGGTCCCGAACTGGAAGGCGATCGCGCCCAGTTCGGGATTGTCGATCCAGTTCGACCAGTCGCGCAAATACCAGACGCCGCCGGCCATCACGATCGGAACATCGTCGGAAATGCCGCCCTCGCGCATCGTCTCGCGCAGCGACTTGACCCGCGGATAGGGATCCTGCGGCGCGCGGGGATCCTCGGCATTGCTCAGCCCGTTATGCCCGCCGGCCAGCCACGGGTCCTCATAGACCACCGCCGCCAGCCATTCAGACGCCTTTGAATAAGCGCGCTTCCACAGCGCCCGGAAGGCGCGCCCGGAACTGACGATCGGCAGATAGTTGACGCCATAGGACGCCGCAATTTCGGACAACTTATACGGCATCCCCGCGCCGCAGGTGACGCCCGCAACCATGCCGCGGGTGCGTTCGAGCACGCCGTGCAGCACACGTTGCGCGCCACCCATTTCCCACAGCACGTTGATGTTGATCGCCCCGCGCCCGCCCGCGATCTCGAAGGCGCGCCGGACCTGCTGGACCGCGCCCTCGATGGCGTATTCGATCAGCTCCTCATGCCGTTCGCGGCGGGTAAGTGCGCGGTATATCTGAGGAATGATTTTGCCGTCGGCGTCGTAGCTGTCGGCATTCACCGCCGATACAGTCCCGATCCCGCCAGCCGCGGCCCATGCCCCCGCACTCGCGTGATTGGTGGCGGCAACCCCCTTGCCCCCCTCGATCAGCGGCCACACTTCCCGACCATGATAGGTGATCGGCTTGATGCCCTTGAACAACGACTTCTCCTGTAAAACCGGCGCGACGATAGCGGCATCACGAAAACGAATCGAGCAATTCCTGCAAAGACAGGCGCGGGCGACTCATGCCGACAGGTCGATTCCGCCGATCGCCCCGCCATAAAGCTTGCCATAGGCTGCGATCATCGCTTGTTCGTCGAACAGTGCACGGGCCCGTGCGAGGTTCGCCGCGCCGATGCGCGCGCGGGCGGGCGCGTCGTTGGCCAGTGCCTGGAGCCGGTCGCGCAGATGCACCTCGTGGCGGTCGATTCCCATATAGGGCAGGTTCTCCGGCGCGACCATTTCGGGGATGTCGCCCAGCGGCGGCGCGACAACGGGCAACCCGCTCGCCATCGCCTCCATCACCGAAATCGGCTGCTGCTCGCTGCGCGACGACAGGGCGAAGATGTCGAAGAGACCGATATAGCGGTGCGGTTCGGGCAGGAATCCGGGCAGGTGGACCTGGTCCCCCATCCCCATCAGCTCGGCCGCCTGCACGATCGCCGCGCGCTCGGGCCCCTCGCCCGCGATGACCAGCCGGGTACGCGCACCGACCACGCCACCGGTGGCGCGGACGAGGAGCGCTAGGTCCTTGACCGGGCGCAGACCGGCGATGGCGCCGATGACGACTTCTCCCGGCCGTCGTTTGAACCCCGGAATGGCGTTGGCGCGCGGTTTGGCGGTGGCATAGCGGTCGACCGGGATGCCGTTGCTGATCCGCGCGACGCGGGCAGCCGGCTGCTTCCACGCGCGCGTCGCGATCCGCGCCAGCGTATGCGACGGCACGACCAGTCGGTGCGCCGCGACCAGCGCGAGGCGGCGATAGGTGTTGCGCATCGGGTTGAGGCCATTGGCCTCGTCGTCGTTGAAGCCGTCTTCGTGATGGATGACCGGTGGCATCCCCTTGCCGAACACCCGGCGCGCCATCACCCCGTCGATCGCGCCCCAGTTATATGTCAGCACCAGGTCGAAACGGCGCATGAACCGCGCGATCGCCTCATAGCGCGCGACCGACGGACGCCCGGTCAGCGGCGGCGGGTCCTGCGCGATTTCATAGGCGATGCCCGGCGCGATCGCATCGCGCGCGCCCAAAGCGCCCGGCACGCCGGAGACGATGACGTGGCGTGCGCGGTCGCCAAAGGCGTTCATCAGCCGGACGGCACGCGCCTCCTTGCCGCCCAGATCGAAGCTCGAATGCAGATGCAGGATGCGGACCGGCATCGGGTTCAGGCACGCGCGCCGCTGGCCAGCCGCGCGAGCAGCCCGTCGACCGCCGCGACCGCCGCCGGCTCGTCGAGCGTCGGGGCATGGCCGGTGTCAGGGACCGTCACGAGTTCGCCCTGCGGCAGTCGATCGCGCATCCGCCGCGCGACCTCGTCGCTCAGAATATCCGAGCAGGCCCCGCGCAGGACGAGCACGGGCACACCGGCCAGCGCATCGAGCGCCCCCCACATGTTGAGCCCCGCCTCGTTGCCCGGCACCCGGAACGGCTCGGCGATGCGCATGTCGTAGTCGAGCACGATCCGACCGTTGGAATTGAGCCGGTACAGCCGCTTGGCCATGCCCAGCCAGTCCTGAATCTCATAGGTGGGATAAGCGTCGGCATTCGCCTCCGCCACCGCGCGCGCGGCATGCATCCAGGTTGGGTGCCAGCTGCCCTTGCCGACATAGCCGCGGATGCGCGCGAGGCCCGCCGGGTCAATCTCCGGCCCGACATCGTTGAGCACGGCGCCGACCACCCGCCCCCGTTCGGCCGTTGCCAGCAGCATCGCCAAGATGCCGCCCAGCGACGTTCCGACGAGCACGATCCGCGGCAGGTCGAGCTGGCGCAGCAGCACCTCCAGATCCTGCAGATAGGTGAGCGGGACATAGGTCATCGGGTCGCGCGCATAGGCGCTTTCGCCCCGCCCGCGCAGATCGACGACGATCAGCCGCCAGTCACCCGCCAGCCGCGCCGCCAGCCCGTCGAAATCGCGGGCGTTGCGCGTCAGGCCCGGCATGCACAGCAGCGCCGGGCGATCGTCCGGCCCGGCATAGTCGCGATAATGCAGCCGCAGACCGTCGTTCGACCACCAATAGCCGTCCTGCCAGGCGGGTGCGGGCCCGGCCGGGTCGGTCAGTCGCGAACCGTGGTTGCGTTGCGTCGCCATGCCACCCCATATCGCCGCATGTCCAAGCCCCCGCAAGCGCCCGTGTCCTTTCATCCCGAACGCACGATCCTCGAACTCGGCGACGGCTTCTACGACCCGGTGCAACCGGCGGCGTTCCCCGCGGCGATCCTGCGTTTCCGCAACGACCGCCACGCCGCCGCGATCGGCCTCGACCAGCTCGACGATCGCGCGTGGATCGATCATTTCGCGCGGTTCACGCCACTGCCGGGCAGCCTGGAGGCGCCGCTGGCGCTGCGTTATCACGGCCACCAGTTCCGCGTGTACAATCCCGACATCGGCGACGGGCGCGGTTTCCTGTTCGCCCAGCTCCGCGACGGTGCCGGCCGTCTGCTCGACCTGGGCACCAAGGGTTCGGGTCAGACACCCTGGAGCCGCTTCGGCGACGGCCGGCTGACGCTCAAGGGCGGCGTGCGCGAGGTGCTGGCGACCGAGATGCTCGAGGCGCTGGGGGTCGACACATCCAAAAGCTTTTCGCTCGTCGAGACCGGGGAGGCGCTGCATCGCGGCGACGAGCCCTCCCCCACCCGGTCGAGCGTGCTGGTCAGGCTGAGCCACGGCCATATCCGGATCGGGACGTTCCAGCGTGTCGCCCAGTTGCGCGACGAGGAAGCGATGCGGCGGCTGATCGCCTATGTCCTGCGCCACTTTTATGGCGAGGAAGCGGAAGACCCGTCGGATGCCGCCCCGCGCCTGCTCCGCCATGTCGTCGGCGCGACCGCGCGGCTGGCGGCGGGGTACATGGCGGCGGGCTTCGTCCACGGCGTGCTCAATTCGGACAATATCAACGTCACCGGCGAAAGCTTCGACTATGGCCCGTGGCGGTTCGCGCCGACCTGGGACGCGGCGTTCACCGCGGCCTATTTCGACCATGGCGGCCTGTACGCCTTCGGCCGGCAGGCGGAGGCGATCCACTGGGATGTGATGCAGCTCGCGGTCAGCCTGCGCATCGTCAGCGCGGCCGAGCCGTTGATCGCGGCGCTCGATGCGTTCGAGCCCGAATATCGGGCCGCGTTGCGCGAGGCGCTGCTGTGGCGCCTGGGGCGCACGCCCGGCGATCCTGACGACGGGGACGCGCTGGCCCGCGCGCTCGACACCGCACTGGCGCAAAGCCAGGTACCGATCGACCGATTCTTCTTCGACAGCTTCGCGCGCGACATCCCCGACAGCTATGGCCCGGCATTCGACGACGTGCGTGCGCTGTTGGCGCGTCACGCCCCGCGCAGCGCGCGCAACGATCGCTACTGGCACGGCGATGCGCCGTGCGCGCTCGACATCGCGGAGGTCGAGGCGATCTGGGCACGCATCGATCAGGCCGACGACTGGTCGGCGTTCCACGCCAAGATCGACGCGATCCGCGCGATGGGCGCGGCACTGGCGGACGGGTAAGTGCCTGCGTTCGCCAGGTGACTGGCATCGGCGGCAAATCTGGTGCATGAGCCCGGCAACTGGCCGCAGGATGCTGAATGCCGCAGGAACTGATTTCGACCGAGCCCGCCACCGGCGCGGTGTTGTGGCGCAAGCCCCACGGAAATGCCGATACAGAAGTGGGGATCGCGCGCGCCGCGTGGGCGGAATGGGCCGCACGCCCCTATACGGTGCGGGTCGAGACGATGCGCCGCTTTGCCAATGTCGTACGCGCCCGCGCCGACGCGATGGCCGACCTGATCGCCCGCGAAACCGGCAAGCCGTTGTGGGAATCGCGCACCGAAGTCGAAACCGTGATCGGCAAGGTCGACATCTCCGTCAACGCGCATTCGGAACGGACCGGCCAGCGGCGGATGGAAGCGCCGATGAACGGCCGGGTCGCGCTGCGTCACAAGCCGCACGGCGTGCTGGCGGTGCTGGGACCCTACAACTTCCCGGCGCACCTGCCCAACGGCCACATCGTGCCCGCGCTGCTCGCAGGCAATGCGGTTGTGTTCAAACCGTCGGAAAAGACCCCCGCGGTCGGCGAGATGCTGGTCGATTGCTATCGCGCGGCGGGCGTGCCGGAGGGTTGCGTCCGCCTGCTGATCGGCGGACCGGAAGCGGGCAAGGCACTGGCGGGCCATCCCGACATCGACGGGCTGCTGTTTACCGGATCGGCGCGCACCGGCATCGCGCTCAACCGGATGTTCGCCGAGCATCCCGAAAAGATCCTCGCACTCGAAATGGGCGGCAACAACCCGATCGTCGTGTGGAGCACCCCGGACCTCTACACCGCGGCCGTGCTGGTCGTGCAGTCGGCGTTCACCACCGCGGGCCAGCGGTGCGCCAACGCCCGGCGGCTGATCGTCGACGAGCGGCTGGCCGATCCGCTGATCGCGGAGATCGAGAAGCTCGTGGCGCGGATGATCATCGGCGAACCCCATGCCGACCCGGCCCCGTTCATGGGTCCGGTGATCGACAACGACGCCGCCGACCAGCTGACCGAGGCGTTTGTCGGGCTGCTGACGCGCGGCGGCCGGCCGATCCGCCACCTCCACCGCCTGATCGAGGGGCGGCCGTTCCTGTCGCCCGGCATCATCGACATGACCCATGCGACCGATCGGCCCGACGGCGAACTGTTCGGCCCGGTGCTGCAGGTGTTTCGCACCGCGACCTTCGACGAGGCGATCGCCGAGGCCAACAACACCCGCTACGGGCTGTCCGCCGCGCTGATCAGCCAGGAGCCGACGCTGTACGAGCAATTCTGGTCGAACATCCGCGCCGGCGTGGTCAACTGGAATCGCCCCACCAACGGCGCATCCTCGTCCGCGCCGTTCGGCGGCGTCGGCTGGTCGGGCAACCATCGGCCGAGCGCCTATTATGCGGCGGATTACTGCGCCTATCCGGTCGTGTCGTCCGAAGCCGAGCTCGCCCGGGCATCGATCGGCATCGGTCTGCGCGACGGGTGATGTCCAGTGCCAGTCCGGCGTGATCCGGTCCGCGTCGGGCGCTGAAAAGTTCTGCTACGGTGACGCCAAGCATCGATCGATTGCAACTTGCGCGGCGGCGGCGCATCTCGAACGGCATGACAGAGGCGCACTCCGCTACCCGCGACGGCCGGGTCATCCTGGTCGGGGCCGGCCCCGGCGATCCGGGGCTGCTGACGCTGCGTGCCGCCGATGCTCTCCGCATCGCGGACGTCGTCGTCCATGACGGCCTGATCGACCCGCGCATGCTCGACCTGGCACCGCGGGCGGCGGCGCGGATTTCGGTGGCCAAGCAGCGCGCGCGCCATACCCTGCCGCAGGAGGCGATCAACGCGCTGCTCGTGGCGCACGCCCGCCGCGGCGCGACCGTCGTCCGGCTGAAGGGCGGCGATCCGTTCGTGTTCGGCCGCGGCGGCGAGGAGGTCGAGGCGCTGCGCGACGCGGGCATCCCGGTCGAGGTGATTCCGGGCGTATCGGCGGCGCTCGGCTGCGCGGCGCAGGCGATGCTCCCCCTCACCCACCGCGACTGGTCGAGCACGGTCAGCTTCGTCGCCGGCCAGTGCAAGGGGCTGTCGGAACAGGACTGGTCTGGGCTGGCCGGCAAGGGCCGGACGCTTGTCATCTACATGGGCGTCGCCACGGCTGCACAGATCGCGGAGAAGCTGATGGCCGACGGGGTTGCCCCCGATATGCCCGTCGCGGTGCTGGAGCGCGGCACCCGTGCGGGTGCCCGCGCGCTGCGCACCCTGCTCGCCGATCTTGGCGCGATGGTCGCGCGCCAGCGCGTCGCGTCGCCGGCCGTCATCGTCGTCGGCGAGGTGGCGCGGCTGGCCGATGCGCAGGATCAGCTGGGGCAATGGGCAAAAGCGGCGGAGGCGCTGGCGTGAAGATCCTGACCGGCAATGACCTGAAGACCGGCGATGTCGTGTGGTGGACCGGCAGCGGGTGGTCGCGCCACGTCGCCGACGCGATCGATGTCGCCGAGCATGGCGAGGCGATCGCGCGCGGGGAGGAAGCCGCGCGGCGCGTGAACGTGCCCTATGTCATCGATGCCGTGCTGGGCGGGGATGGCCCGCGTCCCGAGCATATCAAGGACCGGATCCGCGCGCTCGGGCCGACGGTGCGCGCCGACCTGTCGCTCAAGCCTGCCGACCCGCAAGCCGGCAGCTGGGTGATCTGATGCGCGCCGGGCACCTGGCCGTGCTGGCGCTCGCGTGCGCGGCACCCTCGTTCGCACCTGCCTCCGCCCTCGCGCGAGCGCCCGGCGAGGCGCGCGAAACGCGACATGTCACGCAGACCTATCTGCGCGCGAAGCCCGGACTGCGCGCCGATCTGATCGCCTATTTGCGGGCCAACTGGTTCGCGATGGACCGGATCGGCGTCGAACGCGGCCTGTTCACCAGCTATGCGCTGCTGGAGCGTGGCGACGAAAGCCAGGCCGAGTGGGACGTGATCGTCACTGTCGGCTATCCGACCGAAGCGGGCTACGACGCGCCGGGTGTCGCCGAGGCCTTTCAGGCCATCCGCGCGGCACACCGCGAAGTGAAGATCGGCGGGCGCGGTTTCGCCGAGCTGGGCGAAATCGTCCAGCACCACCCGCTTGCCGTGGTCACGCACAACCCGTGACCCGCCGACGCAGATAGAGGCCCGAGCCGATGTACCGATACGACCAATATGACCAGGCGATCGTCGATGCCCGCGTTGCCGAATTCCGCGATCAGGTGGAACGCCGCATCGCGGGGCAGCTGACCGAGGACCAGTTCAAGCCGCTGCGGCTGATGAACGGCCTCTATTTGCAGCTGCACGCCTATATGCTTCGCGTCGCCATCCCCTATGGCACGCTCGACAGCCGGCAGATGCGGATGCTGGCGCGCGTCGCGCGCAAATATGATCGCGGCTACGGCCATTTCACCACGCGCCAGAACCTGCAGTATAACTGGATCAAGCTGGCCGACGCGCCCGACATCCTCGCCGATCTGGCGACGGTCGAGATGCATGCGATCCAGACCAGCGGCAATTGCATCCGCAACATCTCGTCCGACCAGTTCGCCGGTGCGGCCGCAGACGAGCTGACCGATCCGCGGCCATGGGCCGAGCTGATCCGGCAGTGGAGCACGTTCCACCCCGAGTTCACCTACCTGCCGCGCAAGTTCAAGATCGCGGTGATCGCGGCGGCGGAGGATCGCGCGGCGATGCGTCTGCACGATATCGGCATTCAGATCGTCGCGCGCGACGGCGAAATGGGCGCGCGGATCTTCGTCGGCGGAGGCATGGGCCGCACACCCATGATCGCGCCGGAAATCCGCGATTTCGTGCCGCTCGGCGACCTGCTGAGCTATCTGGAGGCCTGCCTGCGGGTCTACAACCGCCATGGGCGCCGCGACAATCTCTACAAGGCGCGGATCAAGATCCTGGTGCACGAGATCGGCGCGGACGAATATCGCCGCCAGGTCGAAGCCGAGTTCGTCGCGGTCAAGGCGCTGGGCATCGATCCGCCGGCCGTCGAGTTCGATCGCATCGCGGCATTCTTCGCGCCGCCGCCCTTTGAACAGGGTCTCGACGACACGGTCGACCGCAGCGATCCCGATTTTGCGGTGTGGATCGACCAGAATGTGAAGGCGCACAAGCAGCCGGGCCATGCGATCGTCAACATCTCGCTCAAGCCGGTAGGCGGCATTCCGGGCGACGCGAGTGCCGACCAGATGGACGTGATGGCCGACCTTGCCGCGCGCTACAGCCATGACGAGCTCCGCGTCACGCACGCCCAGAACATCGTGCTGCCACATGTGCGCAAGGCGGACCTGCACGCGATCTGGCAGGCGCTGGCGGCCGCCGGGCTGGCGGAGGCTAATCTGGACCTGATCAGCGACATCATCGCCTGCCCGGGCCTCGACTATTGCAGCCTCGCCAATGCACGCTCGATCCCCGTCGCGCAGAAGATCGCGACGCGTTTCGCCGATCTCGACCGGCAGCGCGACCTGGGCGAGCTCAAGCTCAAAATCTCCGGCTGCATCAATGCGTGCGGCCATCACCATGCCGGCCATATCGGCATTCTGGGCGTCGACCGGAAAGGCGTCGAAAACTACCAGCTGTCGTTCGGCGGATCGGGCGCGGAGGACGTCAGCCTCGCCCGCATCACCGGACCGGGATTTACCGAGGACGGCGTCGTCGACGCGGTCGAAAAGGCGACCGAGGTCTACATCGCGCATCGCGAGGCGGGCGAGCGTTTCGTCGACACCTATCGTCGGATCGGCATGGAGCCGTTCAAGGAAGCGATCTATGGATAAGTTGTTGCGTCTGCGCGACGACGAGCCGCACGAGGAGCCGGCGGTCACGCTCGACGCCTTTCTGGGTCAGTCGAATGCGACCGCGGTCAGGGTAGAGGCCGGCGAGGATGTCCGCGCGCTCCTTCCCTTTCTCGACCGGCTGGCGTTGGTCGAGATCAATTTTCCGAGCTTTCGCGACGGTCGGGGCTATTCGGCGGCACGCATCCTGCGCGAGGCCGGCTATGGCGGCGAATTGCGTGCTGAGGGCGACGTGCTCGTCGACCAGATCCCGCTGATGCGCCGGTGCGGCTTTGACAGTTTCGCGCCGGCCTCTCCGGTCGATCAGGCGACGCTGGCCGCGGCGATTGCGCGGCATGACCATGTTTATCAGGCCGCGGCCGATGAACGCGTGCCGGTGTGGAAGCTGCGCCATGGCTGACCTCGACATACGGGCAGTCGACCGGATCGATGTCGCGCCGCGCTTCACCTCGGCGGATGCGCTGCGCCTGAACGACCGGTTTCGCGGGGAGGATGCCGCGACGATGCTGCGGACGGTGCTGGGCAGCCGGATGCTCGGCGACGTCGCGCTGCTTTCATCCTTCGGCGCCGAATCCGCGGTGCTGCTGCATCTGGTCGCCACGGTCGATCCCGCGATCCCGGTCCTGTTTCTCGATACCGGCAAACATTTTCCGGAGACGCTGGCGTATCGGGATCTGCTCGCAGACCGGCTTGGGCTGCGCGACCTTCGCAATCTGACCCCCGATCCCGCCGCGCTCGCTGCTCGTGACGCGGCCGGCGAACGCTGGTCCTACGATCCCGACGGCTGTTGCGACCTGCGCAAGGTCCAGCCGCTCACCCGCGCATTGGGCGGCTTCGACGCCACAATCACGGGGCGCAAGGCGTTTCAGGCGGATACCCGCGCCGCGCTCGAACGGTTCGAGATCGACGCCGCCGATGCGCAGGGTCGGTTGAAGCTCAATCCGCTGGCGACCTGGCATCGGGCGGACCTCGATGCCTATTTCGTCGCGCACGACCTGCCGCGCCATCCGCTCGAGGCACAGGGCTATCCCTCGATCGGCTGCGCACCGTGCACCAGCCCGGTCTCCACCGACGGGGATGACGTCCGCGCTGGACGGTGGCGCGGCTTTGCCAAGACCGAGTGCGGCATCCACCTGCCCGCAGGTGCCGCCAAGCCGGCGGCGTAAGCCGGGCGTCAGCGGCCCTTGAATTCGGGCGGTCGCTTCTGGAGGAAGGCCATGCCGCCCTCCACCGAATCCGCGCTGCCCCGCGCCCTGCGCTGCGCCTCGGCCTCCGCCAGCATCGCTTCGGCGTGGCCGGTGTCGAGCGCGCGCCAGACCGCGCGGCGCATCAGGCCGAGCGCGACCGTCGGGCCGCGCGCAAGCCGCTGCGCCAGCGCCAGCGCCTCCTCATCCAGCCGTTCGTCGGTGACCACCCGGTGGATCAATCCCCATTCCAGCGCGCGTTCGGCCGACACCCGTTCGCCAAGCATCATCATTTCCATCGCGCGCGCGCGCCCGACGATACGCGGCAGCAGCCACGTCGCGCCGCCGTCGGGCACCAGCCCGATATTGACGAACGCCTGAAGGAAATAGGCGGTCGGGCTGGCGATGCAGAAGTCCGCGGTGAGCGCGAGGCTGCTGCCGATGCCCGCCGCCGCGCCGCGCACCGCACTGACCACCGGTACCGCAAGGTCGGCGATCGCGGCCAGCGTAGGATTGTAATGTTCGGTGAGCGCCGCGAAGGTCGCGGCTTCGGGGTCGTCGCTGCCCAGTGCGCCGCCCCCGACA
>NZ_LSKG01000081.1:0-12378 GCF_001557005.1 Sphingomonas sp. CCH15-F11
TGCCAGCGGCCCCGGCCTGCGCCGGGGCGACGGAGTTGATAATGCCGCTCTACCTCAACGAAGACCAGACCCTCCTGCGCGACACCGCGCGCCAGTTCGTTGCCGAACAGGCACCCGTCCGCCACCTGCGGCAGCTGCGCGACAGCAACGATGCGACCGGGTTCAGCCGCGACTTGTGGAAGCAATTCGCAGAAATGGGCTTCACCGGCATCCTGATCGACGAGGATCAGGGCGGCGTCGGCATGGGCCATGTCGAGGCCGGCGTGGTGCTGGAGGAAATCGGGCGCAACCTCTCGCCCTCCCCCTTCCTGTCGACCGCGGTCGCGGCGGTCGCGGCGCTCAGGGGGACGCCGCACGCCGAACGCTGGTTCCCCGGCATCGTGGCGGGCGAGACAGTCGCGGCGCTGGCGATCGACGAGTCGGCAAAGTTCACCGGCAAGGTCGCGATGAAGGCCGAACGCTCCGGCAACGGCTTCAAGCTGTCGGGCGCCAAGCAGTTCGTCACCCACGCCCACGTCGCCGACGTGATCCTGGTCGCGGCGACCACGGCGGACGGCGCGCCGCCGACCCTGTTCGCGGTCGATCCCAAGGCGGCGGGGCTGACGATCGACCCCCAGCGGCTGGCCGATTCCAGCCTCGCCTCGCGCCTGACCCTCGACGGGGTGCAGGTCGATGCCGATGCGGTGGTCGGCGAAGTCGATGACGATACGCCGCTCGCCCGCCTGCTCGCCGCCGGGCGCACCGGGGTGGCCGCCGAAATGCTGGGCGTCGGCGCGGGCGCGATGGACATGACGATCGATTACCTGAAGCAGCGCAAGCAGTTCGGCGTCGCGATCGGCAGCTTCCAGGCGCTCCAGCACCGCGCCGCGCATCTCTATTCGGAGATGGAAGTCGCGCGCGCCGCCGTGCTGCGCGCCCAGCAGATGCTCGACGCCGGCCAAGACCGCGCCGACGAAGCGGTCGCGGTCGCCAAGGCGATGACGGGGATCGCCACGACCCTGGCGGTGCAGGAAGGCATCCAGATGCACGGCGGCATCGGCATGACCGACGAATATGACATCGGCTTCTACATGAAGCGCGCGCGCGTGCTGGCCGAGATGTTCGGCGACAGCAATTTCTTCGCCAACGCGCTGGCGGAGAAGGCGGGATATTGAGCGATACCGATTGACCCGAAGGCCGTTCGTTTCGAGCGAAGTCGAGAAACGCGCACCCGGCGAAACGTGTCTCGACTTCAGCACGCAGTGCTGAAGTTTATCCTGAGCGGCTGGCTTGCCAGCCAGTCGAAGGGCTCGACACGAACGGCAACCTCGTTGAAGAGCACCCTGCCATGACCGACCAAGCCCGCGCCGAAACCCCTGAAGCACTCGTCGCCCAGTTGATCGACTTGCTCGATGTCGAACGCCTCGACACCGACCTGTATCGCGGTGCGCGCCAGCCGGGCGGCGTCGGACGCGTCTTTGGCGGCCAGGTGATCGCGCAGGCGCTCCAGGCCGCGCAACGATCGGTCGACGGGGGCAAGGAAGCGCACTCGCTTCACGCCTATTTCATGCGCGCGGGCAACGAGGATTTTCCAATCATCTATCGCGTCGTGCGCGATTTCGACGGCAAGAGCTTCGCCAATCGCCGCATCATCGCGATGCAGCAGGGTCAGCCGATCCTCAACATGACCGCGTCGTTCCAGCTGCCCGAACCCGGCATGGCGCATCAGGATGCGATGCCCGACGTGCCGCCGCCCGAGGCGCTGAAGTCGGAAGCCGTGCTGCGCGCGGAGATGGGCGATCGTATTCCGGAGAAGTTTCGCAAATTCTTCCTGCGCGCCCGCCCGATCGAGATCCGGCCGGTTGCGGTGCGCGACTGGTTCGCGCCCGAAAAGCTGCCGCCGGTCCAGCATGGCTGGTTCCGCGTCGCCGCGCCGCTGCCCGACGATCCCGCGCTGCACCGCGCGATGCTGAGCTATGCGTCCGACATGTCGCTGCTCGGCACCTGCCTGTTGCCGCACGGGGTCAACTGGCTGACCCATCCGGTGCAGACCGCAAGCCTCGACCATGCCGTGTGGCTGCACGAGCCGTTCCGCTTCGACGACTGGCTGCTCTACACCTGCGACAGTCCCTGGGCCGGCCATGCGCGCGGATTCAACCGCGGCAAGTTCTTCGACCGGCACGGCCGCCTCGTCGCCAGCACGACGCAGGAGGGGCTGATCCGGATGCGCGGCTGACGATCACCTGTGGGGCATCAACCGCTGTGCTGCGCCGGTGGCCGCGCGTGTCTCGCCTGCCAGCCGTTTGACCTCGTTGGCGACGACGCCGAATCCGCGGCCGGCGTCCCCCGAACGCGCGGCTTCGATGGCGGCATTTAGCGCGAGCAAATTGGTCTGCTCGGCGATCTGCTCGATCTGTGCGACGACAGTGCCGAGCGCGCCGAGTATCTGCCCCAGCTCGGCCTCGCGCCGTTCGGCCTCGCGCTGGAAAAACTGCGTTTCCGTCAGCTTGGCTTCCAGCTCGGCCTTCAGGGCGACTTCACGCGAAACGTCGTGCGCAAACAGGATCACGCGCGACGGCTGCCCACGCCCGTCGAGAATCGGCGCGTAGGTAACCTGCAGCCAGTGCGTCGCCCCGCCTCGCCCTAGTTTCGCATAGCGGCCTGAAACCGTGGTCCCCGCATTCAATTGCGGCCATATATCCTCGCCGCGGTGCGGATGGATATCAGCGGCCCAGAGCTCGCGGACGTGCGGCATGGTTTCGCCGTCACGGCCGTGGCCGAGCGTCTCGATCATTTGCCGGTTGGCGCGAACCATCCTGCCGCCAGCATCGAACTCTGCGATCATCAACCAGCGGTCGAGCGCGTCCAGCTTTGCGGCATCCTCAGCCATGCGCAGCTTGGCCGCGGTCACGTCGCTTGCGACCTTCAGAATCTTCGGCTGACCATCGTCCGAAATCAGGCTGGAATAGGTCGCCTGAAGCCAGATATGCCGTCCACCGCGCGCGACGCGAAGCACCTCGCCCGAGTGATCGGCTTCGGTGGCAAGCATTTGCCAAAACGCCGCATAGCCGGGCGATGCCGCGTAGACCGGGTCGCAGAACTGACGGTGATGGCGACCCGCAATCTCCTCGATCCGATAGCCGAAGGTCGACAGGAACTTTTCATTGGCCCAGGACAGGGTTCCCGTCGGCGTGAACTCCGCGACGAGTTGCGATCGATTCACCGCTTTCCACAAAGATGCCTGACGGGTTTGATCGAACATTGCCGTCGAAAGTCCTGGTCGTTCATTTCCATCGCTAACCGTAACGAATGAAACCTTTGTGAATCGCGCCGGCGTCAGCGATCGGCTGCGTGGACTTTCGACCGCCCCGCGCCTAGATCGGCCGCCATGCCCGCCGGCCCCGACATCATCAGCCTCGGCTGCCGCCTCAACATTGCGGAGAGCGAGACGATCCGTGCGCTGCTGGGCGAGCGCGACACGATCGTCGTCAACAGCTGCGCGGTGACCAATGAAGCGGTGAAACAGACGCGCCAGGCCATCCGTCGCGCCCGCCGCGCACGACCCGACGCCGAGCTGATCGTCACCGGCTGCGCGGCGCAGATCGACGCGGCGAGCTTTGCGGCGATGCCCGAAGTCACGCGCGTGATCGGCAATCGCGACAAGCTGACCGCCGCCGCCTGGGCCAGCCCCGCACCCGTTGTCGTCAGCGACATCATGGCCGTGCGCGACACCGCGCCGCACCTTGCCGCCAGCTTTTCCGAGCATGTCCGCGCGTTCGTCGAGGTGCAGAATGGCTGCGACCATCGCTGCACCTTCTGCGCGATCCCGTTCGGGCGCGGCAACAGCCGTTCCGTGCCGGCGGGGGCGGTGGTCGATCGCATCGCCGACCTGGTGGCGGGCGGGCGCCGCGAGGTCGTGCTGACCGGCGTCGACCTGACGAGCTATGGCGCGGACCTGCCGGGCCGGCCGACGCTCGGGGCGCTGGTCGAGCGCGTCCTGACGCACACGCGGGTCGAACGGCTGCGGCTGTCGTCGCTCGATTCGATCGAGATCGACGACCGGCTGTTCGACCTGCTGACCGGCGAGGCGCGCATGCTGCCCCATGTCCATCTCTCGCTCCAGGCGGGCGACGACCTGATCCTCAAGCGGATGAAGCGCCGCCACAGCCGCGCCCAGGCGGTGGCGATCGTCGCGCGGCTGAAGGCGGCGCGGCCGGACATCGCGATCGGCGCCGACCTGATCGCCGGCTTCCCGACCGAGGACGAGGCGATGGCCGCAAACACGCGCGCGCTGATCGACGATTGCGACATCGTCCACGCGCATATCTTCCCCTATTCGCCACGCGCCGGCACCCCGGCCGCGCGGATGCCGCAGATCGAACCGGCGCGTGTCAAAGCGCGCGCGGCCGCGCTTCGCGAGCGTGCCGCGATCCGCCGGGGGGCATGGCTGCGCACCCTGGTCGGCACGCGGCAGCAGATACTGGTCGAGCGGCCGGGAACGCGCGGCCATGCCGACAATTTCGCGAATGTGGCGCTCACCACCCCGGCCCGGAACATCGGAGACATCGTGACCGTCGAAATAGACTCCGCCGCTAACGACATGCTGGTGGGCACGGCCCGATGAGCAGCTGGTCCGAACGCCTGCTCGGCGGGTTCAGGAAGACGTCGGACCGATTGCTCGGCAATCTGGCAGGGCTGTCGGCGGCGCGGCTGACCGACGCGACGCTCGACGAGATCGAGGAAGCCCTGATCGCCTCCGACCTCGGCCCCGCTACCGCGGCGCGAGTACGCGCGAGGCTGGGCGAGGGTCAGTATGAGCGCAACATGGAAGAGCTCGGCATCCGCCTGGTCGTCGCCGAGGAGATCGAGCGCGCGCTCGAGCCCGTCGCGCGACCGCTCGAGATCAGCGCCTTCCCCCGCCCTCAGGTGATCCTGGTCATCGGCGTCAACGGATCGGGCAAGACGACGACGATCGCCAAGCTCGCCAAATGGCTGACCGATCAGGATTATGGCGTGATGCTCGCCGCCGGCGATACGTTCCGCGCGGCCGCGATCGGCCAGCTGCGCACCTGGGCCGAACGGATCGGCGTGCCCATCGTCTCGGGTGCCGAGGGCGGCGATGCGGCGGGCATCGTGTTCGAGGCGGTCAAGCAAGCGACCGCGACGGGCATCGACGTGCTGATCGTCGACACCGCCGGGCGGCTGCAGAACAAGCGCGAGCTGATGGACGAGCTCGCCAAGATTCGTCGCGTGCTGGGCCGCATCAACCCCGATTCGCCGCACGACGTCGTGCTCGTGCTCGACGCGACCACCGGCCAGAATGCGCTCAGTCAGATCGAGGTGTTCAAGGAAGTCGCGGGCGTCACGGGGCTGGTGATGACCAAGCTGGACGGCACCGCGCGTGGTGGCGTGCTGGTCGCGGCGGCTGAACAATTCGGCCTGCCGATTCACGCGATCGGCGTCGGCGAGACCGCCGACGACCTGCGCCCCTTCGACGCCAACCAGGTCTCGAGGATCATCGCGGGCGTCGAGCAGGTGCGCCGAAGCTGATCGTCGCCCCATTGGATACCGGGACCTCTGGCAGGTGAGGCGCGAACTTTGCCAGCGGTCCCGGCCTCCGCCAGGACGACGCGACATCGGTTGAAGCGCCGCCCCGCGCACCCTACACGACACGCCATGTCACCCACCGAACGCCCCGCCATCTCCCCCGGCCTGCGCATGGCTGTCGATTTCGGCCCGCTTGCCGTCTTCTTCCTGGTCAACACGCTGAGCGGCGGGCCCCAGCTCAGCCGTATCCTGGCCGCGACCGCCGCATTCATGGTCGCGATCATCGCCGCGATGGCGCTGTCGTGGTGGAAGGCGCGGCACATCTCGCCGATGCTTTGGATTTCAAGCGCGTTGGTGCTGCTGTTCGGCAGCCTGACCCTCTATTTTCATGACGAGACGTTCATCAAGATCAAGCCGACCATCGTCTACACGATGTTCGCGGTCATCCTCGCCTATGGTTTGGCGACCGGACGGCCGCTGCTCCAGATGCTGCTCGAAAGCGCCTATCCCGGCTTGAGCGCGACCGGATGGCGAAAGCTGACGCGCAACTGGGCGATCTTCTTCGCCTTCATGGCGGTGTTGAACGAGGTCGTCTGGCGGTCGGCGAGCTGGGATTTCTGGGTCGGGTTCAAGCTGTGGGGCGCGGCGCCGCTGACCCTGCTCTTCGCCTTTGCCAACATTCCGATGCTGCTCAGGCACGGGCTTCAGACCGAACCCCCCGCCGACATACCGGTGCCGCCGGAGGGCTGACCACATGGCGTCGCCCCGGCGCAGGCCGGGGCCGTTGGCAGTTGGAGCCCGACTTCGGCCAGCGATCCCGGCCTTCACCGGGATGACGTATAAGCGGCGGGCCGCCCCGCATTGCGCGGGGGCGGCCCGCCTTCAGCTCAGCCCTGGTCGGCGCGGCTCACGCCCTCACCGTCGAGATTTTGCGCCACGAATTCCCAGTTGATCAGGTTCGCGGTCACCGCGTCCAGATAGGCCGGGCGCGCATTGCGGTAGTCGACATAATAGGCATGCTCCCACACGTCGATGGTCAGCAGCGGCTTCATGCCGTCATGGACGACCGGGGTGTCGGCATCATGGAGCGAGGTCACCTTCAGGCTGCCGCCGTCGAGCACCAGCCAGCCCCAGCCGCTGGCGAAATGGCCGACGCTCTCGGCCTTGATCTTCTCGACCAGCGCGTCCGCCGAACCGAAGCTTTCGTTGATCATCTCGGCCAGCTTGCCGCTCGGCGCCTGCTTCTCGGGCGACAGGCAATGCCAGAAGAAGGTGTGGTTCCAGATCTGCGCGGAATTGTTGAACAGACCCTTGTCGCCCGCGTCCTTGGCATGGCGGATCAGCGCCGACAGCGAATGACCGCCAAGGCCCTTTTCCTCGACCAGGCCATTGGTCTTGTCGACATAGGCCTTGTGGTGCTTGCCATGGTGGAATTCGAGCGTTTCGGCCGACATGTGCGGTGCCAGCGCGTCCTTGGCATAGGGCAGTGCGGGAAGTTCAAAGGCCATGATGTCCTCCTTGGCAGTAACGGCTCGGGTGTCCGCCTAACGCATCAGGCCGCGCTTTGCCGCATCAAAATTCCGCTGACTGACCCAAGGACGGTACGTCGGGCGCAATTTCGCGTCAGCCCAGGTGCCCGAGAAGATTGTGCCGCTTGAGCGCATGGCGCAGCTGATCATAGCTAAGCCCAAGCGCATCGGCGGTCGCGCGCTGGTTGAACCGCTGCTCGGCCAGCGCGCGCGCCAACAACTCGCGCTCGAACCGGTTGACCCGGCTCTTGAAATCCTGCCCGTCGCACGGCGCCTCGCCGATCGGCGGCGGGGCGACTGCCGGGCTCGCTGCGGGCGCGACCCCACCGTCGGCGGGGGTCGGGACAGTGGCCGGGCCCGGGCGATAGGGCGATGCGAACGGATCGATCTCGATCGCGTCGATCGGCCCTGCGATTTCCCAGCGATAGACCGCGCGCTCGACGACGTTGCGCAGTTCGCGGACATTGCCCGGCCAGTGATACTGGGTCAGCTGGTCGAGCGCGAGCGGGCCGAATCCTTCCCATCGGTCGCGGCCCAGTTCCGACGCCATGCGCCGGCCGAAATGTTCGGCCAGCACCAGGATGTCGCCGGCGCGCGCGCGCAGCGGCGGCAGCGTCACGACCTCGAACGACAGCCGGTCGAGCAGGTCGGCGCGAAACGTGCCCCGATCGACCCGGTCGGGCAGATGTTCGTTGGTCGCCGCGACGATGCGGACGTCGACGCGCAGCGGGCGCGATGAACCGATCCGCGTCACCTCGCCATATTCGACCGCGCGCAGCAGCCGCTCCTGCGCCGCCATCGACAATGTGCCGAGTTCATCGAGGAACAGCGTGCCGCCATGAGCTTCCTCGAACCGGCCGGCGCGCGACTTGGTCGCCCCGGTGAATGCGCCCGCCTCATGCCCGAACAGCTCGGCTTCGATCAGGGTTTCGGGAAGCGCCGCGCAGTTCATCACGATCAGCGGCTGGTCCCAGCGCGGGCTGAGCCGATGAAGTCGTTCGGCGACCAGTTCCTTGCCGGTGCCGCGTTCGCCGATCACCAGCACCGGGCGGTCGAGCGCGGCGGCGCGACTGGCACGCTCCAGCACGTCCAGAAAGACGGTCGACTGTCCGATGACCTGGCTCGCGCGTTCCATGGCCTGGCACTTGGCGTAGAATCCCAACACTTGGCAAGTGTCGATCGCATCGCGGCCCGTTCATCGGGGCGAAAGGTCGCAAAACCGCCACTCCTTGATTTGGCACAGCGGTTGCAAAGCCTGTTGCACCACCCGCAGCGGTGGACAACGATACCAAGGTTCAGGGAGAAAACCCATGGAACGCCAGGAACGCCAGAATGCCACGACCCGCTTTGCCACCCTGCTCCCCGTCGGGATTTGCGGTGCGGCGCTGCTGCTCGGTCTTGCCCAGCCCGCCGCCGCCCAGGCGCGCGAAATGAGCCGTGACCAGTGGATGGCGCGTGTGGCCAACAGCCTCAATGCGAACATCCGCTCGATCGACGGTGTGCCGCAGGCGGTTCGCCAGAACGCGGCAGCGATCGTCGCCGTGACGTTCGACGCCGACGGCAAGTGCCGCGGCGCGACGCTGGCCCGGCCGACCGGAAACGCCGTGCTCGACCGCGAAGCGATGCGCGCGGTGTCGAAGGTCAATTTCCCGCAGATGCCCCAGGCGCTGCGCGGGTCGGCCCGTACCGTCGCGATGGAGGTGTTCTTTGGCGACCCGAGCCTCAACCCCGAGCGGGCGAAGATCCGCAACACCTCGACCAAGGTCGCTCGCGGCCACGTCAAGAGCAACCCGGACAGCCTGAACAGCTGATCCGTCCCGGCCGGGGCGGCGACGCCCCCAACGTCGCCCCGGCCCGTCAAACCTGATTGCACGCACGAAGGAGTATCCCAGATGGGCATTTTTTCCCGAACCCGCGACATCATCGCCGCGAACGTCACCGACCTGCTCGACAAGGCGGAGGACCCGGCCAAGATGATCCGGATGATCATCCTCGAAATGGAGGAGACTCTGGTCGAGGTTCGCGCCTCCGCCGCGCGCACCATCGCGGATCAAAAGGAAATGCGCCGCCACATCGCCAAGCTCGAGAAGCTGCAGGAGAGCTGGACCGAAAAGGCCGAGCTCGCGCTGAGCAAGGGCCGCGAGGATCTGGCCAAGGCCGCGCTGGTCGAAAAGCAGAAGGCCGCCGACATGGCCGAGCAGCTCGCCCAGGAGATCCATGTGCTCGACGATGCGCTCAAGGCGTCGGAAGAGGACATCACCAAGCTGCAGAACAAGCTGCGCGAGGCACGTGCCCGCCAGAACTCGATCGTCACCCGGCTCGAAAGCGCGACCAATCGCCTGCGCGTGCGCGAAATGTACGCCGGTGAGCGGATGCAGGACGCCTTCAGCCGCTTCGACCTGATGGAGCGCCGCGTCGACCTGGCCGAAGGCCGGGCGGATGCGGCCGGCCTGGGCGGCGCGCCCAAGTCGCTGGAGGAGGAGATCGCCGAGCTCAAGTCGGCCGAGAAGGTCGATGCCGAGCTGGCCGCGCTGAAGGCCCGCCTGAACAAGGAGGGCTGACGCCATGGAAGACGTCTTCCTTCCCATCATGATCGTGGGGATGCTCTTCATCGGGCTCCCCTGGGTGGTCATGCACTACATCACCAAGTGGAAGCAGTCGGCGACGCTGACCGGCGAGGACGAAAAGCTCCTCGACGAACTCCACTACACCGCCCGCCGGCTCGAGGAGCGGCTCCAGACTGTGGAGCGCATCATCGCCGCCGACGACCCCGACTTCCGGCCGAACCAGGCATCGCCTGAGCCCACCGGCTACGACTATACCAGGAGGAACTGAAATGTCCGCCAGCCGCACGAAACTCTATCTCGACAAACAGAACGGCAAATGGTCGGGCGTGTGCGCCGGGATCGCCGACTATACCGGAGTCGACGTGATGTGGGTCCGGATCGGGGCCGTCATCCTGACGCTGCTGGGCGGGTTTCCCTGGACGATCATCGCCTATTTCATGATCGCCTGGCTCGCGCCGGTAAAGCCTTCGGGCCTGTATGGCAGCCCTGAGGACGCCAAGTTCTGGCAGGGCGTGCGCTCGAACCCCAGCCGTTCGACGTCGGAAGTCCGCTCGAAGTTCCGCGACATCGATCGTCGCCTCGCCGACATCGAACTCTATTACACCAGCCGCAACCGCCGCCTCGCCGACGAAATCGACAGCCTGCGGTAAGCACCATCGGGCACAACAGGGAAGACGAACATGTCCGAACATCTGCTGATGGAATTGATGAAGCCGTTGATGCTGCTCGCCGCGCTGGGCCTGACGACCTGGCTGGCCGCCAGCTGGCTCCGCGGTCGCACGGGGCAGGCAGGCCAGGCCGCCGCCACCGAAAACGCCGCCGAGATCGCCGCGCTGCGCCAGGAGAATGAGCGGCTCAATTTCAACCTCCGGCTGATCGAGGAGCGCGTCGAAGTGCTCGAAGTGATCGCCACCGATCCCGCCCGCCGCGTGGCGCGCGAGATCGAGACGCTGGCCTGAACGGCCTTCAAGGGAACAGGGAGAAGCACAATGAGCTGGGGTGGACCGAGTTTCGTCATCGCGCTCATCGCCATGTCGATGATCGGCGGTCTGGTCACCACCTGGATACGCGCCAAGAACGGCTATCCGATCGAGGATGAACGGGGCGAGATGACCCCGCGTCCGAACCCGGATGCCGATCGCAAGATCGAACTGCTGTCGCACGAGAACGAGCGGCTGACGGGTCAGATCATGCGGCTCGAGGAGCGCATCGCAGTGCTGGAACGGATCGCTACCGATCCCGCCGACCGCATCGCCCGAGAGATAGACGCGCTGCGTTGATCGCCACGAACAGGGAAGCAAAGTTCATGGAACATATCGGACAGATTCTGAACGCGGCGCCGCTGATCGTCACGCTCACCGCACTCGGCATCGGCGGCTGGGTGCTCACCACGTGGATGCGGGTCAAACATGGCTATCCGCTTGACGGTGCCTGGGGCCAGTCCATCTATCCGCAGCGTAATGACGAGGCGATGGAACGGATCAAGCTGCTCAGCCAGGAAAATGCGCAGCTGCGCGCCGAACTGGGCGCGATCAAGGACCGGCTCGCCAATGTCGAGCGGATTGTCACCGATAGCAGCCACCTGCTCGACCGCGAGATCGAGCAGCTGCGCGGCCGGTCGAATTGAGAGGGTGAGACGCGATGAAGGAATTCATTCTGTGGGGTTTGATGATCCTGGTTATCGGGGGCGCAGCTTGGTCCACGATTGCTGGGAGCATCGAGGAAAACCGCAAAAATCGCGAACAGGCTGAAAAAGATAAGCTGATCGCCGACCTGCAGCGCCGGGCGCAGGAAAGCGAGCTGGTGATTGCCAGATTGACCACTCAGGACAGTGACGAAGTCGCGCACCTGTCCGCCCACATCAAGCGTCTGGAACAGCGCATCCGGGTCCTTGAGCGCGTCGTCACCGATCGCGGCACCGTATTGGCGCACGAAATCGACGCGCTGCGCGATGAAGCGGTAAGCTGAGGGAGAGCATCATGGACAAGGGCTGGATGGTCATCGGTTTCTTCTTCATCGTCGTCGGCCTGCCCGTGATGCTTGGCGTGGGCGGCGACATGTTCAAGCGGTGGCTGAAGCACAAGGAAGCGATGACCAAGGCGCTGAACGAGCAAACCGCCGAAAAGGCCGCGCAATATGCCGCGCAGGTCGAACGGCTGGAACAGCGGGTGCGCGTGCTGGAGCGCGTTGTCACCGACCGCGGCACCACGCTGGCCCATGAAATCGAGACGCTGCGCGATCAGCCGCTGAACTGACGCGCAATCAGGGAATAGCGACGCACCGACGGCTGCGGTGAGCAACGCCACAGCCGACTCCGGAACCGCGTCCGACACAAGGGAGCGAGAACATGACCGACCCGATGCTCACCCTCGCGATCACCACCGCGCTGCTCGCCGGCGTGGCGATGATCACCGCCGCGGCGCTCACCGCCTGGCGCGGCTGGCTGGCACTCAAGCAGCAGGAGCTGATGGTCACGGGCCAGAGCGCCCAGCCCCAGCCAAGCTCGGCCGGCGCGCGGATCGAGATTGCGGACCTCAAGGAACGCGTCCGCAAGCTGGAAGCGATCGCAGCGGGGGTGGATCTCTGATTGGCGAGCAGCCCCAGCGTTGAGGGTCGCTGGATTAGCCAGGGGCCCCGGCCTGCGGGAAGTGCTTAAAGTGGTGAGAGGCCCCGGCCTCCGCCGGGGCAACGACAGGTAGCGCGTCGCCCCGGCGCAGGGGCCCCCGCAAAGTAGTACTTTGCGGGGAACCCCGAAG